>DASSFT010000517.1:0-7125 GCA_035694045.1 Chitinophagaceae bacterium | reverse complement strand
AGTTTATTTTGTCGATTTTTTTATCCAGGTAATCGGATAGTTCCTGCATCTTTACCTGTATTAATCCTTTGTTTGCCGGGAGCCATACATTGCCTTCATGGTCCGGTAAAAAATCAAATAATGAATTATCAGGTGTTCCATCCCGTAATCCGATGTTTGAAAATTTCCCGTCTTTATATCTTACAATTCCCAACCCGGTTACCAGCCACAGGGAACCTTTAGCATCTTCATAAGAGTCGAATAAAGTAAAATCCTTCACACCGGCCATGTTGGGTATGTAGTTAGGTTTACCCGACTTATCGATCAGGATCATTCCTTTGTTATAAGCACCAACAAACCAGCTTCCATCTCTTAATTTCCGGATAGAACTAAGATACAATGGTTTGAAATCAACCTGGGGAAGACTTAACGTTTCCAGGTTGTCTTTATCGTTAATAAAAGCTATTCCCTCGCCCACGATCCCGAACCACATTTTTTTATCCTCGTCTTCGAAGGCATACCTTGCAGGTCTCCCGGCACCATAGAGTTGTTCCCCATTTTTAGAAATCTTCAAAATACCTAAAGGAGTACAGGCCCAAATATTTTGGCGGCTATCTTTGTATAGCTTCATTATCTCCATAAAGCCCGGGGCTTTCAGAGTCTTAAAAATATAGGGATAAACGCGGCCATTTTCGAGTACGAATAATTTACCTTCTGTGGCCACCAGGTAACGATTGCTGTCCATCGCACAAGCCGCGGAAATACGGGAATCTGGCAAACCATCCCGGTGTGAATAGTTATCAAATTTGCTACGACCTAATTTATATAAACCTTTCTGCGTGGTGACCCATAAATTATGTTCCCTGTCTTCAACGATATTACTTACTGCCTGGTTGAACAAGGGGTGGTTTTCGGGTGGAGTAACAAATCTTTCGGCATTTGGAGGCAGGTAGGTCATCCCGGTTAAAGAGATGGCCCAGAGTCCGCCTTCACTGTCTTCCCGCAGCAGTCCATAATCAGAAGTTGCGTCAATAAAGACTTTATTTTCCATGCCGGGAAATGGCGCCATTGATTTCCCATTCCATTGAAATAAACCTTTATCAGTGGCATCCCAGACATTTCCCTTCCTGTCCACATACAGGTTGTGAGTACTGACATCATATGCATTCACCTGCCTATCAATTTTCACATCACTGATCGCTACCTCTTCTGAGGTCAATTCAAATACTTTTCCTTTGTAGATCCTTCTTATTTTATTATTGATAAGAAGCCACTGATTACCTTTTTTATCAACTCTATCTGGCAAAAATATTTTCCCCGACAGGAACAGGGCCTGGAGCATAGAGTCGCTTATGTCCGTATATTTTTTTGACCGGGTATCAAAAAGCACATAGGGGTATTTTCCATTGGAGGTATTGAACAACAGCTCTTCTTTTTCAGTTCTTCCTGCCAGCAACAAGGAAGAATAGTTTTGCATATAAGCGGTAAAGCGGCCGCCTTTATAAGCCAGCAGCCCGCTATTGGAAGTTGGAATCCATAATGTGCTGTCATTGGTTTCGGTCATCGGGCTCACTACCCCATCTGTTTTCATCAGGGGCTCGTTGAGTGAGTTAAATGTTTTAAAAGTTATCCCGTCAAAACGGGAGACTCCGAAGTAGCCATTTAACCATATAAAACCATCCTTGCTTTGATATGCACCCAGCACCGTATTAGCCGGAACCCCATTTCTTGTGTCCCAAAAATCCAATTTGAACCGATTGAACGGATTTTGCTGCGCATGAATAGCTGACCAAAGCACAGCAAAAAAAATAAGCAGTGGGAGCTTTTTCATTATACTTGGAAGTTACGATAATGGTAGTGAAATTGTGAACTCGGCGCGGAGCATGGTCTATAGTTGTTTAATTATACAGGTAATTGCACAATGAAGGTTGTTCCTTCGCCCCCTTCCTTCGTTACTACTCTTATATCACCTCCGTGTGCTTTGATAATATCATAACTTAAACTCAAACCCAAGCCTGTTCCCTGGCCTGTTGGTTTGGTGGTAAAGAACGGCTGAAAAATTTTGTCTAAAATATTGGAGGGAATGCCGGGTCCGTTATCCTTTACGCTAATTAGAATTTTATTGCCTTCTTTCTTGGTACTGATCCACACGGTAGGGTCATGCGAAAAATCGGAGTCTCTGAACCCCGCCTTGTGGGGCAGGGGGGCTGCATAGAACGCATTGCTTATCAGATTCAGAATAACTCGTCCGATATCCTGTGGCATTACATTTATTTTCCCAATGCTTGTATCAAAATCAGTTTCAGTTTTCGCATTGAAAGAGTTATCCTTGGCCCTTAGGCCATGATAAGCCAATCTTAAATACTCATCACAAAGCAAATTAATGTCTGTGGCCTCCTTTGTCCCATTGCTGGTCCGGCTGTGCTGCAACATCCCTTTTACAATGGCGTCCGCTCTTTTACCGTGGTGGTTTATTTTATCCTGGTTGTCTTTAACATCTTTTGCCAGTGCTTTTGCTTCGGCATAATTCCCTTTTTCAATTTCATCATTCATTTCCGTAAGCAATTCTTTATTTACTTCAGAAAAATTGTTGACAAAGTTTAACGGGTTTTGAATTTCATGCGCGATGCCGGCAGTCAATTCGCCCAGTGAAGCCATTTTTTCAGATTGGATAAGCTGGGATTGAGTAGATTTAAGATCCGACAATGTTTTCTCTAGAATGGTATTTGTCTTTTTCCTTTGCCAGTTGTTTCGATACAATATCAGGACAATTAATAAAACAATAGAAAAGCCTGCTACTACCAGGGTTGTTCTTATTTTTTGACGTCGCCGGGCTCCTTCTTCTTTCAATCTTATTTCTTCATTAAAAGTCAGTGCCTGCACTTTATTAAAGAGTTGTTGATTGAAGACCGTATCCTTCAACGCCGATTCCTGCCTGGCGAAATAATAGGCGCTGTCCAGTTTATTTTCTTTTTCAAAGATCATTTTTAAGAAGCCTATCGCAGCAAGCCGGAAATAATCATTACCCGTTTGCCTGCTGACCTGCAATAGTTCATTTGTTTGCCTTTTCCCTTCTTCGTAATTATGGGATGCAAGCAAAAAGCTGATATAATTATTCCTGAAAATATACTGCACCCAGGGTACCTGGATATTTTTGTCTAATTCAAGTCCCTTTTGGAACTGAATACGGGCCGAATCGGTATCTCCTGTTTGCAGGTAATAACTTCCATACTGTGTCCGGATAAAAAGATCCCATATCGGGTAATTCAACTTCGAATTGATTTCTTCGGCTAACTTTATATGTGGCAGAGCTTGCTGTGGCTGATGCGTAAAAAGATAATAGCTGCTATAGTTGATCTGCAGTTGTAATAACAGATAGGTGTATTCCGGGTGGGTTGTATCTGGTAAACCAGCCTCTGCTTTTTCCAGGAATTTTAATTCCTCTTTGAAGTTGAGCAAGATCTGGTAGGCAATACTGATATCGAGATATAAAGAAGGAAGGGTACGCCCATTCTTTATTTTTTCAGCGTAGGGGATTCCTTTAAAAAAATATTCAAGGGCAGTATTGTTGTCGCCTTTAATGAATGTATAATAGTCTCCAATTGCATTATAACTCATTGCGATCAGGCTATCATCTTTCAGTTCTAATGCGATCCTCACCATCTCAAGGCTATTAGTCACCGGGTTTTCACCAGTACCAACTTTATAGTACTCGCTATTGATCCGGGCCAACAACCTGTATTTTTCCCGGAGATCTGTTGTATTTGATAACATCGCATTCAGGGTATCTGCCGGCTTATCTTGCGCAACTCCGTTATGGGCAATTAAGTAAATGATAGCAGTGATAAGTATTTTCTTCATGTTATTATGCTGTTGGCAGCTGAATAATAAATAGTGAACCTTCTCCTTCTTTTGTTTTTACCATCAATTCGCCGCCGTGTGCTTTCACGATATCATAACTCAACGAAAGTCCTAAACCCGTTCCCTGGCCTGTGGGTTTGGTGGTAAAGAAAGGCTGAAAAATTTTATCTAAAATATTGGAGGGAATGCCGGGTCCGTTATCCTTTACGCTAATTAGAATTTTATTGCCTTCTTTCTTTGTACTGATCCAGACGGTAGGGTCATGCGAATAATTTGAGTCTCTGAACCCCGCTTTGGGGGATAGAGGGGCAGCATAGAAAGCATTCGAGATAAGGTTCAGGACAACTCTGCCCATGTCCTGCGGTACGATATTTATTTTGCCGATGGTATCATCAAATTCCGTTTCAAACTTTGCATTGAAGGATTTGTCCTTTGCCCGTAGTCCATGATAAGCCAACCGTAAATATTCATCCGTCAACACATTTATGTCCGTAAGTTCTTTCTGCCCGCTGCTGACCCGGCTGTGTTGCAACATTCCTTTTACAATACTATCGGCCCGTTTGCCGTGATGATTGATCTTTTCGAGGTTTTGCTTTACATCATTTACGATTTGCCTTATTTCTTCATAATTGCCTTTGGTTACTTCTTCCATCATTTCATCCAGCAGCTCATTGCTTACTTCAGAAAAATTATTGACGAAGTTTAAGGGATTTTGTATTTCATGCGCAATCCCGGCAGTAAGTTCACCGAGTGAAGCCATCTTTTCAGATTGTACTAATTGAGTTTGCGCCTGTTTCAGTTCCGCCAATGTATTATCGACCTGTTGCTTGGCTGCTTCCAGCTTATTAAAATCCTCGTAACGGGCGTAAGCGGTAGAGAAAGCATCTGCTACTGATTGAATCAATTTTATTTCTTCTTCTGCTAATTGCGTTGAGTTACCCACATACAGCATTCCCTGTAAGAAAGGAAGAAAATGTAAATAAAATCCACCCTTCGGAATTGTATTTAGATATTGCTCCGGCGAGACAAGTCCTCCCTGTCTGGCCATTATCCCCGCAAATTCGGTAAATGCATTTTCATCCCAATGATCTATATAATTCTTCTTTTCACCCCAATGACTCAACACCTGGGTGATATTTCCCGGCGTGTCATATGGAATATGAAAAGCAGCGATCGCTTTCCCATCAGGTGTGGAAAGGAAAGTATGAATGAGCCTTTGCGAATCATCCATGATAAAAACGCCACAACGTATAAAAGGAATGCCGAGAATAGTAAGTTCATTCCAAATCAGCGGGGTAATTCTGTCCAGATCACCGATCGTTCGCATGGAAGCAATATCTGCACGAATCCGGTCAAGTGCAGCTTGTTTCACTGCAGCCCTTGCATTGGCTTCTGATGTTTGCAATTCCATATATCGCCGGAAGGTCAGGTCAATGATTGCGGCGAACCGTTTTAAGATTTTTATCTCTGTATCGTTATAGGGAGATTCGGACCACGCATATAGACAACCAACTGAAAAAGGAAGGAAACTGCCATATTGTTGTTGCCCATTCTGCCAATTCGGAACAGAAGGCAAAGACAGCCCTGATAGTAGGTTGTCATAATAAGATTTGAGCTGTTCGCCGCGTAATTCCGGGAAATAGTCTTCATTTTTTAGCCATGATTCGTAAATTTTATCAGATACAGGATGATTCGACAATTCAATCCATCCAATTAATGAAAGGCTATCTCCACCGGCAGGTGATGAAGTTGCGGAATATAATTGTGCTTTCCGGGTCTCTTTGCTAAGCAGGCCAACTCCGCAGCGGATGGAATTAATCCCGATCTTTCTTAATTCAGTAAAGACCATGCTGGCAGCTACCGAAAGATCTTTGCTGTTGTGCATGGCCATTGCCTTGCCGCGTACTCTTTCCAACGCTGCTTCGATCATTGCTTCTTTTGCCTGTGCTTCTGCCTGTTTAAGATCATTGAAACGGGTATAGGTGAGATCAAAGACTTTGGCAAAGCGGAGCAGTATGTCAAAATGCTCATCCGATAAAGGTTCGAGACTGGCGAGGTTCAGTGCACCGAAATTGTTGAAAGAAGCAGAAAGCAATACCTGGTCAGGAGCTTTCATACCTTCTATTACCGCTCTGGGTAGCCGGGAAAGCCCGGTTTTACTAAATAAGAAATCATCCCAATTCTTTTTGACGACACCCCTCAGTTCATATTGAAATTTTATTGCTTTCTTTTTCCATTGTTCCACGAAGGCGAGAAAAGGTTCGTGCTCATGGTAAGGCAAATAACAGGCGATCGGGTTGGTGGGATCTTCAGAGTTGGCCATCCACCATGTACAATCCAGTGCTTTGGAATCAACTATCCAGATAACGCAACGGGTCAACCTTAGGTCGAGCCGGGTAAGCTCTGCGAATACTGTCCCAATCAGGGCCCCAAGTTCTTCGGAATTTTGCATGGCCATCGCTCTTGAACGCACCCTTTCCAATGCAGCTTCTATTTGAGATTCTTTTGCCTGTGCTTCGGCCTGTCGCAAGTCTTTGTAGCGTTTGTAGGTAAGACTGAGAACGGACGTAAACCTCCGGTAAATTTTCAATTCATCTTCTGACAATTCTTTGGTTGTCCAGACATAGATGCATCCTTCTGGGAAAGGGAAGAAATTCCCATAGTGAACAGCATCTTGTATATAATCAGGGTAGCCGACATGTGGCCTGACAAAATCATAGTATTCCCTGATTTCTTTGCCCTCTAAAACAGGATAATATTCTTTTTGTGAAAGCCAGTTATCATAGATACCCTCGAGGATACGATGTCCTTTCAACAGCATATTCCCAATCGCTTCAAGCGATGCCCCCTTTTCGGTCGTATTCATGGAGGATATCTCAACAGAATGTGTGTCCTTATCAATAATATCGATACCGCATCTCCGCGGTGTTTCACTGAGCAATGCTGTTTGCTGGTAAAATTCCCTGATTGTATTTGAAAGATCTACCGAGTTGTGCATGGCCATCGCACTCGCCCTTACCCGTTCTAGGGAAACTTCAATTTGCGCTTCCCTTGCCTGTGCTTCGGCTTTTTGTAAATCCTTGTACCGGCGAAATGTGAGAGAGAAAACCGAGGCGAATCTTTTCATCACCTGTATATCTTCTTTCGAGTGGCGTTGCAGGGAGAACGTCCACACAGCGCCATCGCTAAAAAAATACCCATGGAAATTCGTGTCTGGAAATTGCTCAATAGCCTGCGGCAAATAGTTTGATGTTTCGTTTAATATTTTGATATAATCTTCTTTCT
>DASSFT010000516.1:0-2645 GCA_035694045.1 Chitinophagaceae bacterium | reverse complement strand
AATGCAAAAAGAAGCCGGCGCTGACATTAAACAACAGATCATCGAGGGTTTTGAATGGGCGACCAATCACGCTATTGATAACAGGAGTTTGCAGGCCCTGGTGAAATTGTACAATACAGCGTTTGACGAATTCAAAGATGATAAGGACAAAACAAAAAAAATGCTGGGTGAAGCAAAGGAAGCAAGTGCAGAAACAGCTGCATTGACGGTGGTGGCGAATGCGATATTGAATTTAGATGAAGTGGTAACAAAGAACTAAGAACCGAAGATCCAAGAACCAAATAAAATCGAAATTACAAAGATCAAATTCAAAAACGCGCTTGTTGGGATACGATCTTTTAATTTAGATATTATGGTTTAAATCTTATTTAAATATTATAGCTTGAATTTTATTTGGATCTTGGTTCTTGGAATTTGCGATTTGTATAAAAGACATGACACAAAAAGAGCTAAATGATCAACGGTTGGTACGGGAAGCGCAGCAGGCTGTGCTACGTATGCATTCACGGAGGCATTTCATAAAAGAAAGTGCAATGGGCCTGGGTGCTTTGGCATTGGGCTCTTTTTTGGGAAGTTGCGGGCGCAGGGATTCTTCTTCTTTGTCAAATATCCCGTTTGATCCTGCGCATCCTTTATTGCCCAAGTTGCCTCCATTTCCCGGGAAAGCGAAGAGCGTGATCTACCTGCATATGGCAGGAGCACCTTCTCAACTGGAACTGTTCGACTACAAACCTGAACTGATGAAGATGGATGGGCAGGATTGTCCGCCCTCATTACTTGAAGGGAAGCGATTCGCGTTTATTCGCGGCGTTCCGAAAATGCTGGGGCCACAGGCAAAATTTTTACAGCGTGGCCAAAGCGGCGCCTGGATCAGCGATAATATGCCGCACCTCGCAACGATCGCCGACGAGTTATGTTTTTTGAAAGCAGTGACGACCGATCAGTTTAATCATGCACCGGCGCAACTCATGGTACATACCGGTTCACCCCGGCTGGGGAGACCGAGCCTGGGATCATGGGTCACCTATGGACTGGGAACGGAGAATCAGAATCTTCCTGGCTTTGTTGTATTGACAAGCGGCGGACGTACACCCGACGCAGGAAAAAGTGTTTGGGGAAGCGGTTTCCTGCCAAGCGTATACCAGGGTGTGCAATGCCGAAGTGAAGGAGACCCTGTATTGTTTATGAAGAACCCGGATGGAATGAGCCGGGACCTGCGCAAGGCTTCTATCGATGCGATCAATGAAGTGAATAGCCAGGAATACAGTTCATATAACGATCCCGAAATATTATCCCGCATTTCACAATATGAAATGGCTTACAAGATGCAGATCTCTGCGCCCGAAGTAATGAACATTAACGATGAACCGGAGTATATTCACCAGATGTATGGTACCAAACCGGGCGAGGCCTGTTTTGCCAACAATGTGCTGCTGGCAAGAAGACTGGTAGAAAAAGGAGTGCGGTTTGTTCAACTGTTTGACTGGGGTTGGGACAGTCATGGTTCAGACGAGAACCTGGCTATCGATGTTGGATTTATCAATAAATGCCGGCAATCTGATAAATGTATCACAGCACTGATCCTCGATCTCAAACAACGTGGATTACTCGATGAAACCCTGGTAGTCTGGGGTGGTGAGTTTGGCCGTACACCCATGCAGGAAAACCGCGAGGGAAAGAAAATGCCGTTCAAAGGAAGGGATCATCACACCGAGGCATTTACAATGTGGATGGCCGGGGCCGGGATAAAGAAAGGATATAGTTATGGAGAGACAGATGAAATAGGATATAGTGCGATCAGCGGCAAGGTAGAGCCTTTCGATATACAGGCAACCATACTGGCTCAACTGGGATTTGATCATGAAAAGTTCACCTACCAATTCCAGGGAAGACCGTTCCGGTTGACGGATACCAGAGGTAAAGTGATCGAGGATATTCTAGCGTAGTTATAAGAGAATCACGCAGCGACGCTACGACGCAACGCAATTCAATAGCGTAACAGTTGGCGATGTGATTTAGAAACGCCGCGTCGTTGCGCCGTTGCGAGCAAAACCCCTATTTAAACGTATGTTGCAATAAAACAAATCAATTGAACCGCAGAAATTTCATACAGGCTTCCGGGACGGCGACGACTGCGTTGCTGCTCTCCACTGAATTATTGGCTTCATCTAAACCAGCATCCACCATGGATAATAATTTTAAATTAAAACTACTGGCCACCAACTGGGGCTTTAATGGCACTATCGACGAATACTGCGCAAAAGTCAAAAAAGACGGGTATGACGGTATTGAAATATGGTGGCCCAATGAAAAAAAGGACCAGGATGAAATGTTCAATGCCTTAAAGAAATACGCGCTGGAAGTTGGGTTTCTTACCGGCGGTTATCAAAGCGTTTTCAAAGATCATCTCGATACATTTAGCAAAGCAGTAGACGAGGCAGCTAACAATAAAGTCCAGCGGCCTTTGTATATCAATTGTCATTCGGGAAGAGATTATTTCAATTTTGAGCAGGGAAAAGCTTTTATTGATCACACGATAGCCTTGTCGAAATCGACGGGAATTAAGATCTGCCATGAAACGCACCGCTCGAGATTGTTGTATGCAGCCCCCGTCACCAGGCAGTATATGGAAAACATTCCCGGCT
>DASSFT010000515.1:0-3617 GCA_035694045.1 Chitinophagaceae bacterium | reverse complement strand
AAACGTGATCATCCGGTCCGTTGGCCGGCGCACCCATCCTTTTTCTCTTGTAACACTATCAACAGGTTCGTTTTGATCATTAAGCGTGTAGTCTTTATAAGTATCGCCTTTGATATCTTCCTTCGTTTTCATCAACCCAAGGCTGATCCAACTTTCCGCGTCTTTTACAAGCTCACCAAACAAACGGAATTCAATGCCCGTAGCATAAGCTTTCGCCTCATTCTCGCCATAATAACGGACCCGGACATTATCAACATCATAAGGGACTATATCCGTCATATGTTTATAATAGGCCTCTGTAGTAAAACGCATCGTTCTGCCCCAGCCTTCAAAATTGTAATCAAAACCCGCTACTGCCTGTAAACTTTTTTGTGCCTTGAGGTCGGTGTTGACCGTACCATCGTATCTTCTCAACTCACGATAGAATGGAGGTTGATTATATACACCGACAGCTGCCCGAAACACAATATTCTTCTTCCAGTAAGGCTTCCAGCTACCGCCCAGCCGTGGTGAAACAAGCAATTCATTGTTGAGCGAATTATAATTGAAGCGGACACCGGCCGACAGAGTATAGGTGTTCAATGAGTCGCCGAATAAGATATTATCCTGCAGATATCCCGAGAATTTATCGACCGTAAGATCAGCAGTGGATTTTATCACCTTGCTAAACTGCAGCAGGTTGGGATTAAAAGGAATCGAATACCCGGCTGAATCCTGTGCTTCCCATTCATTCAACCTGTCGGCTATCAATGTACGGTCATAACCCAAGCCCCATTGGACTGCATGTTTGCCCCGGTCATAATTGCCTTTATGAGAAACATTCCAGTTTTCGATATTGAGTTTGTTCCTTGAGAAGTTTTGAAATACCCCCGCACCAAGGGGATTCACGATCTGGCCATAGGTAGGCTGGCTTTTATCAAAATCCCTTTCCCCAAATAAATAAGCCCCGGTAATATCCACGTTCTCTCTTTCATCGTTTTCAAATCGGGAGGCCATCCATTTTAACTTCAATCGCCTGTTTACCTGTTTGGTCAATGAAAAACCCAGCATGTTGGTCTGGTATTGGTCTTTTTCCTGCCCCTGGAAAAATATATCCATTCCCAGGCTAAGCGTAAAGAAAGGAGAGAAAACGGAACTGCTGAGTTGACTGAACTCAGGGGTCAACGAGAATCTTGTTTGCGAAATATTGCCGAACAATTCGGCTTGCCATTTTGAATTGAACTGGTAGTCTACCAATAGTTGCAGGTCGGTCGAGGATGGAACATAGTTACCCTGGGTCTCCTGGCGGCTTAAAAGGTTTCTGTTACTGCGGTTGCGTACACCAATCAGATAGCTGAGTTTATTCTTTGCAGTGATGCCTTCAAGATGTAATCCCTGTTCAAGAATTCCAATATAAACAGAGCCGCCAAATTTTTTTGGCTTCCTGTACTGGATATCGAGCACGCTGCTCATCTTGTCACCATATTTTGCCTGGAAACCGCCATTGTAAAAATTAATGTTCCGGACCAATTCTGGATTGATAAAACTTAAACCTTCCTGTTGGCCATTGCGTACCAGGTAGGGGCGAAAGACTTCAAAATCGTTTACATAGATCAGGTTCTCATCATAACTGCCACCACGCACAGAGTACTGTGAAGTCAGCTCATTATTTGACCCGACGAATATTTTGATCAGGCTTTCTACGCCTGTCACTGCCGAAGGAAGATTGAGGATCGTTTTTGGATTCGGGCGTATCAGCCCAGCTTCTGTCCTGTCGCGTTCGTCCCTGATCACCACTTCTGCCAGTGTATCCGAATTTCGTTCGAGTCGAATCGTGAGGGTTTCCTCTTCGTTTTCATTGAGGAGAAAGTTCTTTTGTTCGGGTTGTCGGCCGGTATAACTAAAAATGATGGCGAATGCTTTTTCCGCAGGCACTTTTAGCCGGAAATATCCGGAGTCGTTGGTGGTAATGCCGGATTGCTTTCCCAGGATGACAACCGAAACATGCGCCAGCGGGTTTTCGTTTTCATCGATGACTTTGCCGGAGACGAACGCAAATTTTTTTTGGGAAAAAGAGACCAGTGAAAGCAAAAGGACAATTGCAGTCAGGCATATTTGGTGGAGGTGGATTTTCATAAGCGAATTGGTATCAAGATACAGCTTTTTGCTGGTGAATGGTGAATGGTGAGAGGTGAGTGGTGAGTTGTGAATGGTGAATAAGCAGGATTCTTCAACTTTCGGAAATTCACTGACCACTGACCATTGACCACTCACCCCTTCGCCTTTAAATGCCTAATCGTCGCCATTGGATCTTTTGATTTGAAAACGGTATTGCCTGCGACCAGTACATCAGACCCTGCTGCTGTGATCGTGGCCGCATTTTCCTCGGTGACTCCTCCGTCAATCTCGATTTTCACTTTCAATCCTTTTTCATCGATCATTTGCCGGAGCTGTTTGATGCGTTCCATCGTCCGCGGAATAAATTCCTGGCCGCCAAAACCGGGATAGACGCTCATCATGCAAACAACATTGATATGAGGCAGTATATCTTTCAAACTATCTATTGGAGTATCGGGACTGATCGCAACCCCTGCATCCATTCCCAGTGATTTAATTTCTTCAACATTTTTCAGAAGGTCGGGACAGGCCTCAATATGAATGCTAAGGTTATCTGCACCGGCATCTTTGAACATTTTAAAGTATTTCCAGGGTTCAACGATCATCAGGTGAACATCACAGTATTTTTTCGTTGTTGACCGGACAAACTTTACGATCATGGGCCCGAAGCTAATATTGGGAACGAAACGGCCATCCATTATATCGAGATGAAACCAGTCGGCCTGGCTTTCATTGAGCATTTTGCATTCATCTTCCAGTATCAGAAAATTGGCTGCAAGGAGAGAGGGTGCGACTAAAGGCATTTAAAAAAATTAGGCCGCAAGATACCAATTTCATGCTTCATACATCTTACTTCATCCTCTCTGCTGCTTCTTTTGCTTCAGTAAAACTCTTATCCAGGCTGTAGGCCTTTTCATAGCTTAATTTAGCATCCTCATTCTGCCCTCGTGCTTCATGGCATTTTCCCATATAAAAGTAGGCGTCAGGGAAAGCAGGATCAATAGTATTACAAAGCTTGAAGGTCTTATAAGCTTCGTTGGTTTTTTTCTGTTCAAAAAGGATCTTTCCTTTTTCAATGTAGGCGTTGAGATAATTGTAATTGTGCCTGATGGTCTCATCAAACAACTGGATGGCTTTCGCCTTCTCATTGATATTGGAATAGTAATCTCCTTTAACATAGTAAGGATCGGCATGCAGCTTCATTGAATCTCTCCTGATCAGCGAATCGCAGAGGGCGAGAACTTTTGGGTTTTTTGTCTCCGCGTATTTGTAAGCCAGTTTCAATGCTATTTCGAGATTGGCTGGAGTAATGTTGTGAGCTTTTTCTAAAGGAAGGATTGAACGGGTTATATCGCCTCTCTTTTCCAGGAGTTCGGACTGTAGTACCAGTATTTCGATGTTATTCGGGTAAACTTTCAACAGTTCATCGCATATTTTCAACCCGTCGATGGTTTTGTTGAGAGAGCCGTACAAACCTGCCAGCATGATACGCAACTGGTAACTGGGCGGCAATTCTTTCA
>DASSFT010000514.1:0-18482 GCA_035694045.1 Chitinophagaceae bacterium | reverse complement strand
TCGAATACCGTGATTTCTGGCAGTATTCCTACCCGGCCGGGGTAACCGATGAAGCCGTATCCCCTATTAACATAAAGCTTCTGGGCACCTTCCTGGTATAGCCCTGCCCATTGCTTGTAGACATACTGCACCGGGCTCCATTTGAAACCCGGTATCTCAACCCCGAACTGTGCCCCATGGGTGTGCCCCGACAGCATGAGGTCGATGTCCTTGTAAGAGCGCCGTACTTCCGCATCCCAGTGAGAAGGGTCATGGCTCATTAATATCTTGAAAGGATAAGACGACGAGCCGTCGTATGCTTTTTTCAGGTCGCCGTACTTGGAGAAACTGGCTTTCGCACTCCAGTTTTCCACACCTATCAGCGCAATTTTATCTTCTCCTTTTTCCAGGACTGTATGTTCATTTAACAATAATCGCCATCCCAGTTCGCCATGGATGTGTTTCAGCCTTTCAAGGTTGGCTGCTTTTTCTTCCCTGCTGTTCCAATGCGTATAATCCCCATAGTCGTGATTGCCAAGAGTGGAATAAACCCCCATCGGTGCATTGAGTTTATTGAATACATCCATGTAGTCATTCATTTCCTCGGAGGTATTGTTGACCAGGTCGCCGGTAAACAGGATCAGGTCCGGCTTTTCCTTCATGATCATATCGACCCCGTGCATCACTGCATTTTTATCTGTAAAACTTCCGCTATGGATATCCGAAATCTGGACAATCTTCAGTCCTTTGAATGAAGCCGGCAAATTATCGAAGGCTAACGGTATTTTTTTTATGTGATACCTGTATTTGTTACCAAAGCCATACAGGAGAGAGCCAAACAAACCGCCACCGGCAATCATTCCCACCCAGCTTAAGAATACAGATCGCGAGATCTTTTCTCCCTGCATGGATTCACCTTCGGTATTCGAAAAAAAGAGCTTGCCTGCTATCCACTGTATCGCCCGGCGGAGATCGTCTATAAGGAAAAAAACAGCGCCTATCAGTTTGGCAAAAAACAACCCGATAATAACGGCAAATATGGTGCTCCGGAAAAACTTGGCCTGGTGCTGGAACTGGAGATAGGGCAGGATAAGCAATAATAGTATGGCAAGAACCGATATAGTCCAGTAAGTAGCAAAGATGATTGCCCGAGTTTTGCCGGTGGCTGAATGGGCAATCACTTTTACTGCCTGGAAAACGTAAAAATCCAGCAGGACCATGAGCCCGATCAATATCCACCAAAAAGGAGTGTTTCGCATAAATAGAGCTCAAAATTAAATGCCAGCATGTTATAAATGCTTTTTTAGCAACTCCTTATTTTGCCGAAACTGGCTGTAAAATGGGCAAAACTTAATTTTGTCATTTTATCAACAGGTTACAATTTTACCTGTACCAATAAACTCAGTTTAAATAAATATCTAATGGCTAGAATTATCGGGGTCGCAAATCAGAAGGGGGGCGTGGGCAAAACGACTACTGCCATCAACCTGGCAGCCAGTTTTGCAGTGCTGGAATACAAGACGCTGCTGGTAGACGGTGATCCGCAGGCCAATAGTACGACAGGTGTCGGCTTCGATCTTCATAATATCACCCAAAGCCTTTATGATTGCATGGTCAGCGAAGTGAAGGCAAGAGATGTAGTGCTGAAAAGCGAAATACCCTACCTGGACCTCCTACCCTCCCATATCGACCTGGTGGGTGCTGAAATAGAAATGATAAACTATCCTAACCGCGAAATGGTTTTGAAGAACATCCTGGAGCCTTTGCGGGATGACTATGATTTTATCATCATCGACTGTTCTCCATCCCTGGGCCTGATAACCGTCAATGCATTGACCGCAGCCGATTCGGTAGTGGTGCCTGTACAATGTGAATTCTTTGCGCTGGAAGGACTGGGAAAATTATTGAACACGATCAAGATCGTCCAGAGCAGGTTGAACACCGCCCTGCAAATCGAAGGAATATTGATGACCATGTATGATGGCCGTTTAAGATTATGCAACCAGGTGGTCAGTGAAGTCCGCCGGCATTTTGAGGAAATGGTATTCAGTACTATAGTCCACCGGAATGCGCGCCTGGCCGAGGCTCCGAGTGTAGGCAAACCCGTCATCCTGTATGATGCCAACAGCAAGGGTTCGATGAATTACCTTAATCTTGCCAAGGAGATACTCCAGAAAAACGACCTGACGAAGATTAAGAACGAAGAACGTGTACTGGAACTTTAAGCCGGGATTTCGACAGGAAGATTTGATTGTCATCAATTCGCCGCGGGTATGATCCCTTCAAAGGAAAAATACGGCTCCGGAAACTCAAGTTCAGTTAATTTTGCCAGGATCAAATTTTAAAGGACATCGATCAGCATAAGATGCTGCTGGGTTTTGTGGAATAAATTAATACCGGTAGCTTATTGCTAAAATCCCGTTGTTTTCATGCAGAATCCAAAACAAAATAAAGAAGCTCTTGGCAAAGGTATCCGCTCCTTGTTACAAAGTATCGATACCGACCTGAAGACAACCAGTGGTAGTTTAAAAACGGCCGTTGTTGAAAATGCTACAGGGATCAATCGCATCCTGGTTGAAGAGATCGAAACAAATCCCAAGCAACCGCGCCGGGACTTTGATGAACAGTCGCTCAACGAGCTGGCTGATTCTATTAAAATACACGACATCATTCAGCCGGTCACTGTTTCCAAACTGGCATCTGGCAGGTATCGATTGATCACCGGTGAACGCCGCTGGAGAGCCGCGAAATTAGCCGGGCTAAAAGATATTCCGGCTTATATACGCCAGGCCAATGATGCCCAACTGCTCGAGTTGGCATTACTTGAAAACCTGCAAAGGGAAGACCTCAATGCGATCGAGATTTCATTAAGCTACAAACGAATGATGGAAGAACTGGATTATACCCAGGAACAGGTAGCTGAAAGAATGGGTAAAGATCGCAGTACCGTAGCCAATTTTATCCGCCTGCTCAAATTGCCACCCGATATCCAGCTGGCTGTTCGCAATGCTGAGCTGAGCATGGGACATGCACGGGCATTGATCAATGTAGACACGATCGACAAGCAGCTTTATATTTTCGGCGAGATAAAAGACAAAGGACTGTCTGTACGACAAACCGAGGCACTGGTGCGGAATTTGTATAAACAAACTGGTGCTGTTAAAAAAACTTCAAAAAGCATATTGCCCCCGGTGTACCAGCGAATAGAAGATAATTTAGCATCGCATTTCAGCACCCGGGTAAAATTGAAGAATAGCAGGAATGGAAGCGGCCAGATCATTATAGACTACTATTCCCAGGAGGAGTTGAATAAGATACTCGGGCAATTGGATGTAAAAGTTGATTAAAGCAGGTTTTATCTCGCGGAGTATCTATACAATGAGAGCATCAAAAAAAACTTTTCTTTCAGTCGTCGCATTGCTGTTCATCACTATTGCTTTTTCACAAAAAAAGGAAAAATTAGTAACAGTAGATTCTTCGAAAACTACCACGGTAACCGTGGACTCCACCGCAAAAGGCGTTGAAAAAAAAATAAGGGTATACAATCCTAAAACAGCCGCTATCCGTTCGGCGATATTGCCTGGGTTGGGACAGATTTACAACAAAAAATACTGGAAGCTGCCCATCGTCTATGGTGCATTAGGCGTATCGGGAGCGATATTTTTCTATAACCTCACTAATTACAGGGATACCCGTTTCGCTTACCAGGCTATGTACAAAGCCTCCCAACCGGGAGCTACTCACGCCGATTCAGCTGATTATTTCAAGATAAAGCATCCATTGGAACGTTATACATTGCCAACATTAAAATACTATCGCGACTCTTTCCGCCGCGATATTGATTACTCCGCCCTTGTGTTTGTCCTTCTCTGGGGTCTCAACGTCGCAGATGCTGCCGTAGATGCCCACCTGAAAGCATTTGATGTAAGTCCCGATCTTAGCCTGCGTTTCAAACCCGGCAAAAGCAGGATGGCTGGTACAACGGGATTAAGTCTTGTATTCAATATCGGTAAGAACATCAACCCCCGCCCTCTTTTACCTACCGCTAATTTCTGAGCATCTTTTATAATTACATTTGTGGCCCACTAAATCACCTGTTCATGAATATTGCACTGATAGGTTACGGAAAAATGGGGAAAGCGATTGAAGAAGTAGCGTTGCAACGCAATCATACCATTGTCTTAACGATTGATGAAAATAATCTCGCTGAATTTACCAGGGAAAATCTTTCGAAGGCTGATGTAGCCATTGAGTTCACGGGTCCGCACAGTGCCTATGATAATGTAAAAAAAGCTATTGAATGGGATACTCCGATTGTTTGCGGTTCTACCGGCTGGACGGAAAGACTGGATGAGATAAAAGAGTATTGCAAAGAAAAGAACGGGAGTTTTATTCACACCAGCAATTTCAGCATAGGTGTCAATATTTTTTTTGAAATAAATAAAAGACTGGCTTCATTGATGTCATCGCATACCGACTACAAGGTCAGATTGGAAGAGACGCACCATACTGCCAAAAAAGACGCCCCGAGCGGTACGGCTATTACCCTGGCCGAACAGGTCATGAACTTACTGCCTTATAAAAAGAAATGGGTGAATCATGAAAGTAGTAACCCAAATGAACTTTCGATTGTCAGCCAGCGTATTGATCCCGCAGCGGGCACACATAGTGTCAAATATTTTTCTCCTATCGACGACATAGAGATCATTCACACCGCCCATAACCGGGTTGGCTTTGCTGCGGGGGCAGTATTAGCTGCAGAATTTATCCATGATAAAAAAGGCATCTTCACCATGAAGGATGTGCTGAACCTGTAACAGGCTTTTAGTCTTTCATCTTTCCAAAACCTCCAGGAGCTTGTCAATTTTTATTATGCCCCATCCCCCATCCAATCGTTTACCGCAATTTTTGCAATGCCCGGTAGTTTTAATTGTTAATTCATTTATTGACAAATAGTATTCTAAATCCTCTCTTTCTGTTCCATTAGAGTTACACTTCAGACAATTTTGATTTTTTGTCGAGAGATTTACGAACAGTTTATAGTCAATTCCCAAGATCGTTTCAATTTCTTCAGGCAAGAGTTTTAGGTAGTTTTTAGTATACCGTTTTGCCTTTTGGATATCTTCAAGCGTAATCTTTTGAAGTTCCTGTAACGGAAGGCTTGAAGTCCACAATTTAAAAGACGTTGCCTTTCGTTCTGAATTTACAACGTCGTCATATGTGATGTTAAATTGCTTGAGTAAGTCAAAAACTTGAAAACAGTCGCCATAGCCAAATTCGTCATCCTTATAGGCTTTGATCGTCTTTTTGCCTTTTTTCCATTCAATAAAGTAGTTATCAACCGATTTGCGGGATAATTTAAAATCACGGCATAATTTATCTAAGTCAAAATTCCACGTTTTAACTTGCTCCCTATCCTCTTTTTCACTCCAATAATCTGGAAACGGATTAAACCTCGCAGAAAGTTCTCCATTATCAAAAATGTACAACATCCAATAGTCACCGTCGTAAATACTGAAAGTGTAGATTGCCTTTTTTAGTGATTGTGAAAGGACTTCTGAAGTTTTGATGTATTCGGTAAAATAGCTTGGATATGTTACTATGGTGTTTTGGTTTTGATTTAAAATAGAGCAATAGTTTGGATTCCCCTGCCCAATGTCAGCTATTTCAAGACCGCCATTAACTGATGACACGTAGTTTCTTAATTTCTCTTCAACTGCTTTGGATTCATTAATGTTAAAAACTGAAAATGTCAGGAAGAGACCCATTGTTACCTTGTTTAATTACCTGCGCCCGAAGAAGAAGGCAATGATTGCGATTTGGCGGCAATAGCCGTATTGTCAATGGCTCTGTTCCAGCCACCCTGTATCGCCAGCATACGCGAAGCCCTTGCCGGGTGCGTGTCGGTTATTTCGGGACGGGCAATATATTTCATCACCTCCTGTGATTCCTCCAGCGATGCTCCAAGCCGGTGAAGAATGAACCCGGCAAACTCATCGGCCTCCAGTTCCAGCGCCGGTCTACTCCCACCTTTTTTCAGGGTATGACCGTTGAGATGATGACCCACTTCATGTGCAAGCAGTGCCATAGCTGCCCATCTGCTTTTAGTGAGCTTGGTGATCCAGGAAATAAATTCCGGGTTGTATAAAACGTAACGTTTCCCGTGAGAAACGGAAGCTTCTATATTCAGCACTTTTGCTTTCTTTAATTCGATGTCCTGGTGAAGCCCGACCACATTCATTACCTCTTCGAGCATTTCGGGATTTATATCCCCCTGCAGTAAGGAAGAATCAGGGAGAATTTTTTCATCATGACCAATGACATGACCGGTAAAATGAGTTTTAGCAAAACTCGGGTGGGTGACAGCCAGTAAAAAGGCGGCGAACACGATGGCTTGTTTCATTTGCACAGTTTATCGGATGGGTAAAAATACCCCAACATATTTAAAAGGAATGATAAAATCAAGTGTGTATAGAGATATTTATTTCACACTTGACAAAAAAATATAAACCGAGGGCAAAAAAGACCGCATGCCTGAAACATGGGCTGGCATAGTTGTAGCATTTTTTTATAGAGCTTCCATTGATATGATATATTACTTAATTGCAAAATCTGTTATTATGAAAAAGATGTTAATCGTCCTGGCAGTCGTTGGATTGGCTGCCTGCGAAACAAGTTACAGGGCTACTGATACAGGTATGGTTGTAGTGTCTGATGCAACGCAAGCAAGCTTCTCCAGTCAATATCCCAACGCAGTCAACGTAGTGTGGGCGCGGTATGACGCTTCCTTGGAACCATTGGTAGATTGGGATCTTGCAGGCTGGAGAACAATGGATGAAGGAGACTATGTTGTACAATTCGATGTTGACAACGAGCCCTATTATGCATGGTATGACAGCGATGGAAACTGGGTTGGCACAGCATACGTAGTCAGGGACTATAAGACCCTGCCCTCAGCAGTTTCAACTACACTCAATACACAATTCCCATCCTATAGCATCAGTAAAATAAACAGGGAATTTCAAAAAGAGAGGACATGTTACGAAGTAGTACTGACAAGATCGTCAGATAACACTAAAATAAAGCTGTTGCTTGATAGCGACGGGACAGTACTCAGACAAAAAACAAAAACGAAATAGACAGACGGTTGGTTAGTCCTAAAGTTCCAGGAGAGTATAGATTCTATAAAATGCTATATGATTCCTGGAACTTCTTTTTCCGGACGTTTACAAATTATAAATACCTGTATTATGAAAAAGAGAAAAACAGAAAGGCATCTCGATGTGCCCGGTGAGGCGAACAGAGATCAGCATATTAATTACGTGGCGAGGGAAAATGGGGAAACCGATCCCTCTGATGAAACCCGCAAAGGCAAGCTGGTCAAGCCTGAAGAAAACAAAAAAGAAATAAGAAGAGACAGGGAAGAAATTTTCTGAAAACCTGGCATTTTATTATTCATGCGGGACATTTTTTCCTGATTTTTTTTCAGAAAATAATAACAGGTCCGCAGTGGCATAAAATTCGAAAAGAGGCGTCTAAAGGCAAAAATATTAGAGCTATGAAACAGCCGTTCGAAATCGAGTTTGATTTCCCCCTGGCCGGTTCAGACTTGGTACTTTCCTTTAAGGCCACAGCAACTCTGCACCATTCAGACCCATTCTACGTGGTGGAGGACTTTCACAATGCCGCTATCAGGCCGGGTGGACATGATCCCTCAATTTTTCCTGAGCAGGAGATCATGAAGGTTGACAATAGTAGTTCCAGCACGTGGATACACCGGGATTCTGGCCGCGAATCACTGCTCAGCAAGGCCATCGGCAAAGGAATTGAACGGGCGTTGAAAAACAGGAGCGACACCCCGCACTGACCTGTTCTATTGTTTTTACAATCTATTTTTTGTCGTAATATTCGTCTTTGTTTCAACTGAACTTTCAGTATGGAAAAGGAGACTGTAATTATTGCCGGAGCAGGTGCAGCGGGTTTGATGGCCGCCAGGGAACTTATCGGCGATTACGACGTCATCGTGTTGGAAGCTTCCTCTCGCCTGGGCGGAAGAATATGGAGTAAGCCACTGCACGATGCAACCATTGTAGAAGCTGGGGCAGAATTCATTCATGGCCACCAGGCTGAAACGCTAAAATTGCTTAAGCAGGCCGGAATAGGCTACGTGCGCACGGAAGGAAGGATGTACCATAAAGAAAAAGAGGCATGGCTGAAACAAACCGAAATGATAGAAGGATGGGATGAGCTGCTACAGAACATGAAAAAGCTGAAAACGGACATGACCCTTCACGATTTCCTCCACACTTATTTTTCCGAAAATAAATATGCAGATCTTCGACGGAATGCCGTGCATTATGCAACCGGTTTTGACCTGGTTGATGTACACAAAGCAAGTGTACGATCACTGTACAATGAATGGTCGCATGAAGAAGAAGTTACTTTTCGTATTCCCGAAGGTTACAGCGCACTGCTAAATTTCCTGAAGGAAGATTGTGAAAAAAAAGGCTGCCGCATACTAACAGATCAAATTGTCAAACAGGTTGATTGGGAAAAAAACGAGGTAACAGTTTCAACAGTCGGCAGGCAAGAGTTCCAGGGGAATAAGTTCATTGCAACGCTGCCGTTAAGTATTTTGCAAAAAACCGGGCACCGGTATTCTCTCAATTTCACACCCCCATTAGATGAATATATCAAGGCCGCCAACGATATCGCCATGGGCGCCGTGGTAAAAGTCGTCATGTTGTTCCGCCAGGGTTTTTGGAAGGAAGACATGGGATTTGTTTTCAGTGACGAAATGTTTCCAACGTGGTGGACTCAGTTACCCGACGAGAAAAAAATATTAACCGGGTGGGCCGGTGGGCCGAAGGCTGATCAACTGAGTGATCAAAGTGATAATGAGATCTTAGAAAAAGCTTACTTGTCCCTTTCCTCTATCTTCAATTGCGGGCTCGCCGAACTGAAACAGAACACAAGCGAGGCATTTGTATTCAACTGGCAAAATGAAACTCTTAGCCTGCATGGTTACAGCTACGATACATTAAGAACAGGAGCTGCCCGACGTATATTGAATACACCTGCTAACGATACTCTTTTTTTCGCCGGGGAAGCTTTATACGATGGCAGATCGCCAGGAACCGTGGAAGCTGCTTTTGTCAGCGGAAAGGAAGTTGCCCGGAAGCTCCGACGCAGTTAAAATTCAGTAATGCCCCATTTTAATTTTACCCGATAATGGCACAGACGTTTCTCTTGTGATTGCCACGGATACACGGATGAATTCATTTTTTCCGTGAATCCGTGGCATGAGATTTATTTTCAAGCTGGGACGCTACCAAATTCCGCGGGAAACCTTCTGCACTTTTTTTCCGTATATTTTGAATATGGAAAGAAAGATCTACAACCCGATACAAAAGGATACAGTTACTTTTCTTAGAACCGCAGCTGACACCCAAGGGGAATGTACCCTGGTGGAAGTAGAGTTGGCCGATGGTGGCGGTGTAGGTTTACATTTTCATAAAACTTACTCAGAGGCTTTTGAATGCATCGAAGGTGAAGTACAGGTAAAGCTGGGAAAAAAAATTAGCGCCCTGCAGCCGGGGCAATCGGCAACTGCTGCTCCCAATGTTCACCATTTGTTTCGCAACAGGAGTGGCAAAGTTTGCAGGTTCAGGGTTGAACTGCGTCCTGCCAGCAGGGGATTTGAACAATCGCTGCAGGTAGGCTATGGTCTTGCCAGCGATGGGCTTTGCAAACCAAATGGCTTTCCCAAAGATAAATTAGCTCTCGCCTGGTTGTTTGACATCAGTGAAAGTAATCTTCCTGGATGGATGAGCATTTTTGAATTCATTTTGCGGAATCAGGCAAAAAAAGCCAGGAAAAAAGGAATTGACAGGCAACTCCTGGAAAAATATGTGAGATTTTAAATCTCTTTTATAGATGGAATATTGATTAATGAAAAACCCCGCGCTATGGCGCGGGGTTTACTATTTCAAAACGAATTTTAGTACGCGAGTTTCATTTCCACACGACGGTTCTTCTCACGACCCGATGATGTTTTGTTATCCGCCACGGGATTACTTTCACCATGACCGGTAGCAGTGAGCCTGCTTTCATCGACACCTTGTTTCACCAGGTATTTCTTCACGGCGTTGGCCCTGTTTTCACTTAATTTCTGGTTGAAGGTCTCGTCACCGACATTATCGGTGTACCCATCGATGGACATTTTCAGATCTGGATTGTCCTTCAATATTTTTGCTACTTCATTCAATCCTTTGAATGATCCAGCAAGTAATACAAACCTGTTGGTAGCAAACAAAATATTATTGGCGGCATAGTCTACTTTCTTAACCACATCAGCCTTGATTTCCGGGCAACCGTTGTTTTCTTTAGGACCAGGAACGGTTGGACATTTATCTTCTTCATCAGGAACACCGTCATTGTCCGTATCTACAAGCGGGCAACCCTGGTAGCGGGCGAGGCCGGCAACAGTGGGACATTTATCGTCTTCATCATTGATACCATCTTTGTCTGTATCCGGAATCGGGCAACCCTGGTAACGGGCCAGGCCGAATACCGTTGGGCATTTATCTTCTTCATCGTTGATACCATCCTTATCTGTATCGGGAATCGGGCAACCTTCGTATTTGGCTAAACCCGGAACGGTCGGGCATTTATCAGTGTTATCCGGTATACCATCTTTATCTGTATCATCCGGTTTGGGAGCTACGATAACCTTGGCTTTTTTCTCACCGATTCTGCCGGCGACGCCAATCTGGTAAATAAAATGATAATTAGATGTTTCGTTCGTTACCGGTACGCGATATTGTGTGTTGAAAAACAGGTGAGCGTCATCATAGAAATTGATCTTGAACCCTGCTCCCAAAGGAATAAATGCACCAAAGTAGCTGCCTTTGTACATATGACCACCGACTCCCACGTTCAGGTAGGGTTGAACCCAAAAGCTTTCAGGAACCAGTTTCAGCTGAACTGATGCATCAGCGGCAAGAAGAAAATTATCGTCCGTGAAAGGAGTGTGTTTGGGAAAAGGATACTTTACAAAAGATCCGGCCAGCGTACCGGCAAAATCAACACGTTTTGTAAGTCCCTTGAAATAATGAATCGCTATTCCCGGGGCCATTTCTTTTGGCTTCGCCCATTTTTTATTGGCCATTACCGAAGACAAAGAAGTAGAGCGGATACGTTCAGCAGTAGCAAAATCCTGGAGAAAAAAACTTATACCTATTGCTGCGGGCCTTATCTCATCGTCCTGTCCAAAACCCGAAGGCCTGAATGCAGATAGCGCCAAAACTATGGCTAAGATTTTCTTCATAAAGAGATAGTTTGGTTTAAACTTGACAAAAATAAAAGGTAAGTTCTATATCCGAAAATAAATTATTTACCTAATATTCACTGATTTGGGAGCGGTTTTTTTCCTTATTTATGCACAGGCTATGAGGGCCAAGACGGGGTTCTGTGAAGAGTTCCGCCACGGTCATTTATTCGCAAAATATTTTTCGCGCAACAGTTTATCTTCTCCATACATATCGTCATAAAACACAATACCATTATCTTTTCCTTCGCAGGTAAAGTAGCGGATATAGACCGGGAGTTTATTCCGGATCGGCAGCGTACGTTTTACTTTCTGGCTAAGCCAGCTATTCAATGAATCTTCTTTGACCGATATTTTCAAAGAGTCTGTATCGTCATAATGAAGAATGGCGTACGCCAGTTTTTGCCATTCCTGGACCCGCACACAGCCGTGACTAAGCGAGCGGATTGTTTGCGCAAAAAGATACCGCTGGTTGGTATCGTGGAGATACACAGCATACTTGTTGCTAAAGTTAAACTTTAAGACACCTAGCGCATTATCATCGCCGCTGCCCTGGACTACTTTATAAGGTATGCCTTTGTGATATTTCTTCCAGTCAACAGTCTGGGGATCTACTTCATTTCCTGCCGCATCAATAAGACTGTAGCCCTTTTTTCTGAAATACCCGGTGTCTTTTTTGACACCGGGTAGAACTTCTTTTACGATGATGCTTACCGGCATTGTCCATTGCGGGTAAGTGACCATGTTGTAGATGGCGCTGGTAAGTACCGGTGTCCGCGTGACCGATTTGCCGCAAATAATCTTGGAGACCATCTTTATCGAATCAGCGTCCACCAATCGCATGTAATAAGAAGGCAGGTTTACCCATACGTACCTGGCCGGCATTGTATCGGGCAGCATCTTGTACCTGTCCATGGTTATGGCGATACGGATGAATTTTTCCCGGTCTGACAGGTTAAGCAATCGGATAGTTCCGGCACCAGCCTTCCCGTCTACGGTTATGTGCTCTTTTTTCTGAAATTTTTTAACCGCGGCAGCAATAGTGGCTGAATCGGCTCCAACACTATCATTTGATAGAAAGCCGCCCTCGTACAAACGGGTTTGTAAGGCTCTTTTATAAACCGCTATGCTATCTTTAGAAGGCAACGGCACGATGGTAAGCGGGCGGTAGTCGGCACTGTCGAGGAATTTTTTCAATCCTGCTTTCAATAATTGGTAGCCTTTGTGCCTGGGTTCGAGCGGTTCGATTGCTCGTAATATTGATCCCGATTGCTTGACTATATTCAATTGTCTTGGGTAAAAATCATTGCTCAAAACTGAGTCGGTTCTCATCGTAATACTGTCCTTAGCCAAACGGCCCAGTTTGACGTCTTTGGTTACCCGGATAAATGCATCGGTCAGCAGGAGGTCAGCTCTTGACCATAGTGCGGCATCCCGCCGGTCAGCCTGTCCCAGGGTGTCCGCCTCGAATCTTTTCCTGATACCGCTGAGCTCTGCATAGTGATAGTCTTCAGGGAACAATCCAAATTGCCTGGCATTTTCCAAAAACTGGAACAGGGAATCACCGTAAGGTTTCCATTGCTCCTGGTAGCTCCATAAAACCGCGTAGTAATTCTTTTCATAGCTGTATCTCACCAGTGTATCATTGAAAAGAACAAGAGAATCGCCGATATCGCCCTTGTTATCTTCGGCATAATCCAGCAATGTTTTGATATTGTCGATTGCCTTTTTATTGAGCTGTTCAGGTGAAACAGCTATGTCCTTTTGAGGAGGGCGTTTTGTGTCGCTGCAGGCAGCAACGAACAGCAGGCATACGATGATCCAGGCATACGGAAAGGAATGATCCTTTTTATTCATATTTATTATACAGGTGAAATTGGTGTGGCAAACTTATCTTTTTTCGATCAACTATTCTGTTAAACTACAAAGGACGGGTCTCGCAAAATTACGATCCGGGCACAACTAAGATAGGCTTCACGCCGCAAGTTTTCAACAGTGTTTGCGGATAACTATATTCTGGGGCTAAACCGGTACAATTTCAATCACGGCATCCAGGTTGATAGGGCCGTAAACATGGGGAAAAGTATCTGCCGATGAAGGCGACCAGTCAAACACCAGGCGGCTACCGAGTTTTTCCGTATCAATGAGCAATTTGATAAGGTTGATTTGTCCTTCAAAATATCTACTCAATACCCCGGAAACCTGGCGGTCTTCGCTACAATGGATAAATCCTTCTTCCTTCAATGAAGGATGCTCATAAAAACCTTTTGTTTTCGCCTCGTTCCAGGCGTCTACCGATGTGACATGGCAAATGACAGGCATGATAAATTAAGGTAATTAGCTAAGAGGGTATAATACGTTTTATGTGTTGTTCAAGTAATAACAGGTCTGCCAGTACGACGGCCGTGACAGCCTCGAGTATCACCGGCACCCGCAACGCGATACAAAGATCATGGCGGCCCTTGACAGAAACGAGTTCCACTTTTTCGGTTTCCCAATTGAGGGTAGTTTGTTCTTTTGGCGTTGACGAAGTGGGTTTGATCGCGATCCGGAATACCATTTCATTCCCATTGGTCAGTCCACCCACTACGCCGCCAGCATGGTTAGTCTTTGTTCTGCCATTCATATCTTCTATAGCATCGTTATGTTCGCTTCCAAACATCTTTGCAGCGGCAAACCCGGTTCCAAATTCAACACCCCGTACAGCCGGGATGGCAAACACCATATGACTCAATACCGATTCCACCGAATCGAAAAAGGGCTCGCCCAGCCCGACAGGTAGTCCTGTTGCACGGCATTCGATAATCCCGCCGATGGAATCTTTGTTGTCAATTGCTTTTTGAAGACCTTTTTCGAGGTCTTTTTCTCCGCCGATTTCGAGGATGGTGGAGGTGATAGTGATGCGACTATCAGCCCCTCTCCCTTGGTCCCGATAGCTATCGGGAGGGGTTTGGGGTGAGGTCGTAACCCCGGCTAGTAGTTTCTTCGCTATCACTCCTGCTGCCACCAAAGCGACCGTCAATCTTCCGCTGAAATGTCCGCTGCCGCGATAATCTTCAAAGCCTCCCGCTTTTTTTCGGGCGACAAAATCCGCGTGACCCGGTCGCGGCACCGCTCTTTGTTTTTCGTAATCGCCGCTACGGGTGTTTTTGTTTTCAAATAGAATTGTGATCGGTGCACCTGTTGCCCTGTTATTGAATATTCCACTTTTGAATATAGGCAGGTCTTCTTCCTTTCGGGGC
Source organism: Chitinophagaceae bacterium (assembly GCA_035694045.1). Lineage (GTDB taxonomy): Bacteria > Bacteroidota > Bacteroidia > Chitinophagales > Chitinophagaceae > VBAT01. Next base: position 3,932 of record DASSFT010000514.1, on the reverse strand, counting down.
GTTGTTCCCTTTTGCGTTCCGCCTTTTCTTCTTTCCAGGTCGGGCAAAAAATCTTCGATGGCCAGCGGCAAGCCGGCCGGGCAACCATCAATGACAATGCCTACCGATTCGCCATGTGATTCACCAAAGATGGAAATGCGAAATAACCTTCCGAAGCTATTCATGAAATTTGAACTTGTTGTTTAAAGATACATCGGCCCGAAGCTTTCCCAAATCATCATAAAAATCAGGGTAGGATTTTTTTACCGCCTGCGCTTCTTCGATGACAGTTTCACCCTCGGCCTTTAAAGCAGCCGTTGCCAAAGCCATGGCTATGCGATGATCATGTCTTGAATGAACAAGGGCACCCCGGGTTCCATTGCCACCCTGAATGATCATGAAATCGTCACTGAGTTCAATTTTCACACCCATTTTACCAAATTCCTCCTGCAGCGTCAAAGCCCTGTTGCTTTCTTTATGTGCCAACCTGTTCACTCCTTTAATTTTCGTTTCACCCTTGCAATAAGCTGCCAGTGCAACCAACGGAGGAAACAGGTCAGGACAGTCGGTAGCATCAAAAACAAATGCATTCATCGCGGCGGGATGCATTTTTATTCCTTTTGCTTCCATGGCCATTCCCGCGTTGGCAGACATCAGCGCATCCACGATCGCTTTGTCGGCTTGTGTGGATGAAAGATCCAGTCCGCTCACATTGATCGATCCGGCAATAGCACCGGCCACCAGTAAAAACGCACCCCCACTCCAGTCGCCCTCTACGGTATAGTCGTGAGTGGTGTCCCGATCCCGATAGCTATCGGGACTATCGGGAGATGAATGGTGAGTGGTAAGTGTGGAACCGTAGTTAAAAACAAATTCTTCATAGTTCCTGTTCTCTGGCATTCTCATGCCGAATTTCTTCATCACATCCAACGTAAGGTCGATATATGGTCTGCTTTTTAAATCTCGAACCTTTATTGAAACCGATGTTGCCAGCCCTCCTCCTCCTTTGGAGAAGGAGTTGGAGGATGAGGTCGAATAAGCCAACAGCAACCCCGTCAAAAATTGAGAACTTAGCGATCCATCTACTTCGATATCCGCAGGCTTTAATGGCCCCTGAATAGTTAACGGCAGTTTCCCGTTATTGCTTTTGAATTGAACGCCCAACTTCGGAAATATCTCATCAAAGAAATCCATGGGTCTTGTCACCAGGCTACCGGACCCGTTGATCGTAATCTCTTTATTGCTGAGCGCCGCGATGGGAGTAAACATGCGGATGCTTAGACCACTCTCGCCGCAGTCTATCGTGAGTGGGGAGTCTGGAGTCGATAGTCGATAGTCCTTAGTCGTTAGTGGGAATCCCTCACTGACCACTGACCACCCGATAGCCATCGGGTCACCACTCACCTCCTTTACTTCTGCGCCGAGCCGTTGAATAATTTCCAACGCTGCCCCGTCGTCATTACTGTGCCCGGGATTATGAATGATCGTCGTTCCTTTTGTAAGTAAAGCCAGGGCGCAAGCCCGCTGCATTGAACTTTTGGAAGCCGGAGCCTGGATGTTACCTTTTATTATGGATGGTTGAATTATTACTTTCACTATTGTATCTCAGTTATGATCGTTTCCAGTTTGCTTACCGGTATTTGTTTTACTATTCCTTTTCCTATTTTTTCCAGCATGATATAGTTCATCTCTGTTCTTTCCCGCTTCTTATCCATCTTCATAACGGCAAATACTTTTTGCCGGTCGAATTCAGCAAAGGTCGGGAGACCATACTTCGACAGTAGCCTTACCACGCGATTTGCATCTTTAAAACCGACAACCTCTTCCGAAATCACCGAGGCATAGGCCATTCCGATTGCAACTGCGTACCCATGCGACAACTCGTATTGATTCTCCAACGCATGCCCAAGCGTGTGACCGTAGTTCAGCAATCGCCTCTCCCCCTTTTCAAATTCGTCCTGTTGCACTACTTTGATCTTGATAGTCGCATTTCTTTGTACGAGATCGGCCAGCGATTTTTTATTTTGCCGAAACGTATTAAAAGTAGCGTCTTCCAGTTGTTTGAACATAGACGCGTCTTTTATACAGGCATGTTTAATGATCTCCGCGAAACCATTCTCCCATTCGATTGACGGCAGGGTATTCATTAAACTCATGTCATGCAGGATAAAGGAAGGCTGGCGTATGGTTCCGATCATATTTTTATAAACACCTACATCAATCCCGTTCTTTCCCCCGATGGAGGCATCAACCATCCCAAGCAGGGAGGTTGGTACAAACCCGAAACGGATCCCTCTCATGTATATCGATGCCGCATAACCCGTAATATCGGTGACAACCCCACCCCCAATGCCTACCAGTGTTGTTTTTCTATCCGCTTCAAAATCGATCAACTGCTCTATTATGGTATCAATCGTTAATTGTACTTTATACTCCTCCCCCGGTTTGACAACGATCGTGTTCCATCCTTTGAATCGCCTCGTATGGGCAGCGTAAACATTTTCATCGGTGATGAGAATGGAATGTTCCTTGTCGGCAATTTTTCCCAGCTCCGAAAAGCTGCCATCGAAGTAGTAGTCGGTTGAAGAATTGGAGAATTTGTAGTTGATGCCCCCAACCCCTAAAGGGGAGTCTGACGATTTTCTTTTCATCCGAAAATAAAATTATTCGGTTGCTTCGCAATTAACCGATTACATGACATGTCGGAAATCCAAACTTGTTGCTGAGCACAGAACCGACATTGAACGAAGCATCGCAATCACGCAATGTAGCGGGACTGATAGTATTAATGGCGTCGGGCCCCTCATTTATCGTTCACCACTCACCACCCACCATTCACGAATCCATCACTTTCTTCTGGTGATTGATACTCTCCATATGCACCGCGTCAAAATACTTCATGATAAATTCCTTGCTCAGCCCGATCTTATCCCCTTTCGCAAACGCTTTTTCAATGATCTCGTTCCAACGGTTCGTCTGCAGGATCGTGATATTATTTTCCTTTTTATACTGCCCGATCTGTTCTGCTATCTTCATACGCTGGCTAAGTATCTGCATCAGCTCATCATCGAGATGGTTGATCTGTTGTCTCAATTTTTCCAGCGCGGCGTGGTATTCTTCTGAATTGATATCTTCTTTTCTCCAGATGATCTTTTCCAGCATGTCTTTCAACTGTTCTGGCGTCACCTGTTGTTTGGCGTCGCTCCATGCTTTATCAGGATCGATATGGCTTTCTACCATCAAACCATCGTAGTCGAGGTCTACTGCCTTCTGCATAATTTCAAGCAATATGTCACGACGCCCGCAGATATGCGAGGGGTCATTGATCATCGGCATGCCCGGATATTTCAATTTCATGTCGATCGCCAGGTGCCACATGGGCGCATTGCGGTATTCCGTATTACCATAGGAAGAAAAACCGCGATGGATAAGACCAATTTGTTTGATACCTGCTCTTGCCACCCTTTCCACGGCACCGCTCCATAATTCCATATCGGGATTAACCGGGTTTTTTATCAATACCGGTACATCTATTCCACGTAATGCATCGGCTACTTCCTGAACGCTAAACGGGTTCACCGTTGTTCTTGCACCAATCCATAATACGTCCACATCAAATGTGAGCGCATCCTGTACCTGTTTACCCGTGGCCACTTCGACGGTTGTCGGCAAACCGGTCAGTTTCTTTGCCTGTTGCAACCAGGGCAATCCTTTTGCACCGATTCCTTCAAACATGCCAGGTTTTGTGCGAGGCTTCCAAATGCCTGCCCTCAGCATATCGATTTTACCTGTTGCTGCAAGACGTTGTGCTGTCTGCACTACCTGTTCTTCCGTTTCGGCGCTACAGGGCCCGCTGATGATGAGCGGACGCTTATTCCAAGCCTGCTGAACCGCTTCCCTTGCTGTTTCTTCGATTGTTTGCATAGTATAAATTGGTTTTGTAAAGTTATTAA
>DASSFT010000513.1:0-9779 GCA_035694045.1 Chitinophagaceae bacterium | reverse complement strand
TCCTTCAGGCGCTGTAATTGTTTCAGTTCATTATGGTAAACCACGAGTTCAAGGATCGCGGAAGGTTGGAACAATACTGCCTTGCCTGCCCCTTTTTTGGAGGAAGTTCTTACCCCGTTGACGAGATAAGATTGCAAACCGAAAAGCTCTGTGAAGATGGAAACAATAACGCTTGTCTCCCCGTATTTGACGACCCGGAGAACAATGCCTTTTGTTTTATGTATTTTATCCGTCATTACCTAACTTTCAAAAGTATCACAATCAAACAAAATCAAGTCTATTTCTCGCTACGACGCGGCGACGCTACGAAATCAGGCTGTCATTACTTTGCGCCTCTGCAGCGTAGCGAGAGTATTTTAAATTGATCACTACCATTTTTTTAGTTTCTTTGCGCATCCGATTCCTGATCAAACAACTTCAATTATGTGGCGAAGACTGGGCCAGTTTATTCTGAAATACCGCTTTCCCCTGCTGTTCCTCCTGATTGCTATCACCGTGCTAATGGGCTACTGGGCCAGCAAGGTTGAATTGAGCTACGAGTTTTCCAGGGCCATTCCCGCCAATCACCCGGCAAATATTACTTACCAGGAATTCAGAAAGAAGTTTGGAGAAGACGGTAACCTGCTGGTGATCGGTGTGCAATCCAAAGAAATATTTACTGAAAAATTCTTTAATGAATATGTCGCGCTGCAACGACGTTTAAAACAGACCAATGGAGTGGAAGATGTTATCGGTTTGGCTTCTGCAGTGAACCTTGTTAAGAATCCCGAAACTGAAAAGCTTGTCGCAACCAGCATTTTCCCGGAAAGAAAATTAACACAGCCAGAAATTGATAGCGGCAAAGCTGTTTTTTTGAACCTGCCCTTCTACCGTTATCTTTTATACAATCCTGACAGTTCAGCCTGGCTAACCGGTGTACGGATCAACAAGGCAATAATGAATTCCAAAAAGAGGATTGACGTTGTGCAGGATATCCAGAAACTCGCTGAAGATTTCGGCAAGGCCAATAATACCACCATTTATTTAAGCGGTCTTCCGTTCATCCGTACAGAACTCGCGACAAGAATTTCCAACGAAATGCGTTGGTTCCTCCTGGCTTCAGTGATTCTCTCGGCTCTTATCCTGCTGGCATTTTTTCGTTCGGTGAGCGCCATGTTGCTGTCATTGACGGTGGTGATCATTGGCGTTATTTTCAGTATGGCGACCATACATCTTTTTGGATTTAAAATAAACCTGCTGACCGCTTTGATACCACCGCTCATCGTCGTGATCGGTATTCCCAACTGTATCTATTTTTTGAATAAATTCCATTCAACCTACACGGAAACGGGAGATAAAAGGGAAGCTTTGGTGTCGATGGTAGGCCGTATGGGAATTGTAACTCTATTTTGCAATCTTGCTGCTGCCATCGGTTTTGCTGTATTTGCTTTAACCCGAAGCGCGATCCTGAAAGAATTTGGAGTGGTAGCAGGCATCAACATCATCCTGTTGTTTTTTATTTCGCTTATCCTTATACCGATCGTTCTTAGTCTCTTGCCGGCGCCGAAATCACGGCACATGAAGTATCTCGACAATCCCAGGCTGAACCGCTGGCTCGACAGGCTCGAAAGATGGTCGCTTAATCACCGCAAATCCATTTATGTCATCACGGCCATTACTGTCGCCGTTTCGATTGCCGGGATATTCCGCCTGAAAAGTGTCGGCCATATCGTAGATGACTTGCCGAAATCAGATAAGATCTATAGCGATCTGAAATTTTTCGAAAATAATTTCAAAGGGGTAATGCCGCTGGAGATATTGATCTATTCAAACAGTAAGGGTGGGATTATCCGGGATCTCAATGCCCTCAACCAGATGGATAGCCTTTCGCAGTTTCTTTCTTCAATGCCTGGTATCGCAAAGCCGCTGAGCATTGTAGAGGGTCTGAAATTCGCCAAGCAGGCTTTCTTTGAGGGTGACAGCAACAATTATGTGATGCCGGGCCAGTTGGATATGCTCGGCATGATGGAATACCTGCGGTTTAGAAATGATTCGGGCCAGGCCCGGAGTTCTTTTTCAAAGCTGATCGGCTCTTTTATGGATAGTTCGAGGAGACAGGTGCGTATCAGCGTGAGCATGGCAGATGTAGGCAGCGCCCGCCTGCCATTCATTATTGACAGCATCCGTCAAAAAGCTGAATACCTGTTTAACCGGGATAGTATTGATTATGCAAAAGGTATTCAAACTTCCGACTCAAGCAAGCGGAAAAAAATGGTCGATATCCAGCTGACCGGTACCAGTGTCACTTTCCTCGAAGGGATCAGTTTTATCATAAATGGCTTAAAGGAAAGTATTGTGTGGGCATTTATCCTTATCGCCCTTTGCATGCTCTATTTGTTCCGCTCATTCAGGATATTGTTATGCTCGCTATTGCCCAATATCATTCCCCTGGCTATTACTGCCGGCGTGATGGGTTGGGTGGGGGTGCCTTTAAAGCCATCAACGGTGTTGATTTTTAGCGTGGCGCTGGGGATAGCTATAGACATTACAATCCGCTTCCTCGTGAACTACAAACAGGAGCTCCCGCACCAGCAGTACGATATGAAAAAGACTGTAATTGAGACCATCCACAGCACGGGAATCAGCATTATTTATACCTCCCTGGTGCTTATTGCGGGCTTCATTATCTTCTGTTTTAGCGGATTTGGCGGGACCAAGGCCCTTGGCTGGCTTACCTCACTTACGCTAGTTACGGCGACGTTTACCAATTTGGTGCTTTTACCGGCTTTATTGATCAGCCTTGTACATTTCCGGAAAAAATAGATTTCGCTATATTGCGCAGCATTTGCAGGGCGGGACCTGTCCTTTGAAAGGCTATATTAAGGTTTGATTAAAAAATTGGGGTTAAGGCATTATTTCCATTATTACGACTGATTTAAGATTAAGACTGTATTCTTGAAAAAGAACGCAGTTTATTATTCTATATTTAAAACAAACATGCACATGAGAAAACTGCTAGCAACGCTAACAGTGTTCCTGCTTTTTGCAGGTGCGCTGCTGGCCCAGAAAACTATCACCGGTAAGGTGACTGATGACAAAGGAGTTCCGATCCCGAATGCATCAGTAATCGCAAAAGGTACCAAGACGGGTACTGTTACAAAAGCGGACGGGACCTACTCTCTCAGCGTTCCTGACAATACCAAAGTCCTTGTTTTTTCTTCAGTTGACATGTCGCCTCTTGAGGTTACAATTGGCAACGAGACTGTCATCAACCCCGTATTAAAGGCTGTTGAAAGTGTACTGGCAGAAGTGGTGATGGTAGGTTATGGAACACAACAGAAGAAAGCTTTCACTGGTTCTGCTTCCAAAGTAGACGCGAAGAAGTTTTCAAACCTGATGACCCCTTCTGTAGATAAACAGCTCGCAGGACGTGCGGCCGGAGTCCAGGTAACAAATTCGAGTGGTATTGTAAATGCCCCGGCCCGTATTCGAATCAGGGGTATCAACTCGATAAGCGGGAACAATGATCCACTTATCGTTGTAGATGGCATTCCCATTATAACAGGCAACCTGGCTTCGACTACCAACTCAAATGCACTGGGTGATATCAACCCTGATGACATAGAAAGCATTGACGTATTGAAAGATGGTGCTTCCCTGGCAATCTACGGTTCCAGGGGTGCTGCAGGTGTCATCCTTATCACCACCAAGAAAGGAAGTAAGGATAAAATGAGATTAACTTATAATGGATTCGTCGGATATAATAGCGTTTTGAAGAGATGGGATCTGCTAAATGCAGATGAGTTTGTAAAAATAGCTAACGAAAAACTGGCAAACTCAGGATTCGCTGCCCGCGCCGGTGTTAACCCGGGTGGTGTCAATACCGATTGGCAAAAAGAAGCTTTCGTAGACAATGCCGTTGTTCAAAATCACACTTTAAGTATGTCGGGCGGAACTTCGAAATCCTCCTACTATATGTCTATAAACTATTCAAAGCAACAGGGAACTATAATAAGCAACTGGAACAAGGCCTATAGGATAAGAGCAAATATTGAAAGCCAGATCAACAAATTCGTCAAATTCGGTAACAATATAACTCTTGCCCGCCAGGAAGACACCGACCAGAATACCGGCTCAAACTCATTGGGCGGAGCGATCGCTTCGACATTGCGTTTGTTGCCTAATGTCAATCCTTACGACCCCAATAATGCGACTGGCTTCAATATTAATTTCCCAAATGCTAACAATATTCCAAATGGTCCGAATACCCAGGGCGTTGAGGATAACTTCTTTAATGTCGCATTCGTACTGAATAAAAACAAATACTATTCTGACAAATACAGGATCATTGAGAATGCATATATAGAGTTGTCACTGGCAAAAGGTTTTACCTTTCATTCAGTGGGTTCTTTTGACATGCTCAACGACTACAGCTACCAGGCCTGGGATCAAAGACACGGAGATGGCTATAGCCTGCTTGGGTTGGTGTTTAATGTTGATCAAAATTTCACTGCCTACAACTGGCAGAACTATTTCAACTACAACATAGGAATTAAGGGGCATAATTTTTACCTGACTGCAGGTCACGAACTCCGCAGTTCGAAAACCAAGACTCTTAGCTCACAAGGAACAAACGTCGCCGACGTTTATTTCCAGAAGGAGAATCTCATTACCAATTCAGCCGCAGTTCAATCAATCGGTGGTTCATTTGCGAAGGCTGGTAGCGAAAAATTATTCGCCAGGCTGAACTATGATTTCAGGAGCCGTTACTTTATTCAGGGTACCTGGTCAAGAGAAGGCTTAAGCTCATTAGCACCGGATAGACGTTACGGAACCTTCCCAGGCTTCTCAGTCGGTTGGAGACCTTCTGAAGAAAATTTCTGGAAAGACAGCCCGCTGAAAAATCTTTTCCATGATGTAAAAATAAAGGGCTCATGGGCCAAAGTGGGTAATCCCCTGTCCGGCTTACCTTATTTAACCACTTTTGGGTTAGCTCCTTACGGAAATCTTAATGGTATCGCCGTCAATTTTATAGGTAATCCCGAGCTTCAATGGGAAACCAGTACCAAAATTGATGCAGGTTTAGAGTTCAATATTCTAAAAGGACGTATCAATTTCTCAGCTGATTATTTTGTAAACAACATCGACAATATCGTTCTTGCTGTCCCTTCTCCTTTAAGCGCCGGAGTTCCGGGAAACTTTATTCAGCAAAATATCGGCTCTGCTAAAAACAAAGGCATCGAACTGACGGTGGACGCCGACGCAGTTAGAACAAGAGATTTTACCTGGAATGTTTCCGCTAATTTCTCCAGCATAGAAAACAGGGTTACCAAGCTTTATTCTATCTCAGGTACTCCAATTCAGTTTATCCAGAACGGCTCGTACAATCTGATCAAGGTTGGGGAGTCATATAATATCATTTATGGCTATCGCTCCGCTGGTGTGAATACTGCGAATGGTAATCCAATGTACTATAAAGCCGATGGAAGATTGGTGATGCACAATATTCCCAACAATACCTTCTATTACATCAACAGCAAAGACGACGGAACTATCGTTCCAGCCAATGCAACATCCATGGCCTTTAGCGACAGAACCAAACTTGGGGAAAGTTTACCAAAATGGTTTGGAGCGGTTATAAATACTGTTAGTTATAAGCAATTCAGCCTCGAAGTAATGTTGCGTTTCTCAGGTGGAAATAAGATAATGAACACGACAAGGCAGGAAGCATTGATGAATCAAGGTTTCCAGAATAATGGCCGGGAAATATTGCAAAGATGGACGACAGCCGGACAGGTTACCAATGTACCCAAGCTTTACCAGGGACAGGGTAATAACATTAACCAGAACGCCCTGGCAATCTCAAGATTTGTAGAAGATGGTGATTACCTGAGATTGCAAAACCTGGTGCTGAGTTATGATGTAGATCGTGCTCAACTCAGCAAATGGACCAAAGGAATTTTAGACAATGTAAAGATCTATTTGCAGGGACAGAACCTTTATGTCTGGACGAAATATACAGGAGCTGATCCTGATAATATTTCAACCGGTGGGATAGATGCAAGTGTTGCCCCTCAGATAAGAACTATTTCGGCCGGGCTTAAAGTGGGATTTTAATTCTTTTAACTAGAAACTATTGAACAATGAAAAAAATATTTATTTGTATCATTCTAGCGGCTTGTTTCTTTTTTAGCTGTAAAAAAGTTACAGACGTTGCGAATTATGCCTCGATACCATATGGTACAGCCTTTGAAACAGCAGATCGCTGCCTGCTTGCACTGAATGGAGTTTACGACGCAGCACAAAGTGGGCCCTATGCCGGAGGTACCGAAAGAAGGGGTTACCCATTTGGCGCCGCTAATATTGAGCAAGGAGACTGCCGTGGTGAAGATGTGATCAACATTGCAGCTTTTTACCAGATCACTTACCAGGCAACCTATAATGGAACCGCTGCCAATTGTGTAGCGTTGTGGGATCAATCCTATTCTTTGATCAATAAGATCAATGTCTCCATTGATGGATTCAAGACTGCCGGCAGCAAAGGCGTTTTGACTGCAGCCGTGGCTACGCAATATGAAGCCGAATGTCGTTTCCTTCGTGGAATGGCACACCATGAGCTGGTCATTCATTTCGCTCGTCCGTTTTTAGATGGTAACGGCGACAAACCGGGCATTCCGTACAGGGATTTTGCAGTAAATTCCGGTAGTGCGGTTGACCAGATAAGAACAATAACGCGTGGTACTGTTGCTCAGGATTATCAAAAAATACTTGCTGACCTTGACTTTGCAGAAGCCAATCTTCCGGCACTTCAAACAGGAACGGGGGTGAGTACTTACAGAGCTACAAAAGCAGCGGCCATTGCACTTAAAATGCGTGTAAAACTGCACATGGGAGATTGGGCTGGAGTTATCACAGAAGGCAACAAACTGGTTCCTGCCGCAGCTCCGTATGTAAGCCCTATCGGTGCATGGACACTGACAGCAACCTCCGATGGACCTTTCTCAGCAGCAGGAGGTTTGAATGTATCGAAGGAGAACGTGTTCTCTATTAAAAATGACCCCCTGGATGCACCAAGCGTAAATGGCTCGTTACCCGGGCAATTTGGTCCAGCTAACTTAGGAGGTAGAGGCCTGGTGGCTTTATCACCTATAATTTGGAACAACAGTGGCTGGTTATGTGACGATAAAAGAAGAACGTTGTTATATGCGACCGGAACTAATGCTAACAATTCCCAGAGCATTTTGACAATCAAATACAAAGATTATGTGACCCGTGGCGATTATGCACCGCAAATCAGGTATGCTGAAGTTGTGCTAACACTGGCTGAAGCTGAAGCAAGGCAGGGTGCAGGCGTATCGACACGCGCACTCGAACTATTGAACGCCGTTAGAAACAGGGCACTTGCAACGCCTGCAACACAGGCATACACTGCAGCTAGTTTTGCTGACAAGGTTGCATTGATAAAGGGTATTTTGCTGGAAAGAAGAATAGAATTCCTGTTTGAAGGCAAACGCTGGGGCGATATTTCGCGGTTAGCGAATGACGCCAATTATACAACTGGAGGCATACCGGCCAAAGCCGCGAACGGAGCAGCTGGTTTAGCAATCTATGCTTGCGGCACGGCTTACACACCTGGCCAGGCAGCCATTCCATACGCAGATTTCCGTTTTATCTGGCCGATCCCAACGGATGAGGTCACTCAAAACCCGATCATTACACAAAACCCGGGGTACTAAAATTATTCCGTTCGATATCAATCAAAAGGCCGCTTCCCTCGAGGAGCGGCTTTTTCTTTTTTTGTCGCGGTAATAGTTTTTTCTGAAGCATTGTTTTCATTAAATTCGTGCAGCAGCGAAATTGGCTCAGTTGTCTTTACTATGGTTTAGATCCATGTTTATCAGGTTTTAGCCGAAGAAACTAATGTTCCGATTATTTTTCGTTGCGCCAACCCAGCATTTTATTTTAACGATTGAACTATAAAAATTAATGCCCCGGGGCAAGTGTGAGCCGTTCCCTATCCTCTGTGAAATCGTTTTTGCCTCGTATCCCAACCTTGACGCGTACCCCCCAAACTGGAGATTAGACTACTTTTTTAATACACACAAAAACTAAATGCAAATGAGAAAACTGCTACTCGCACTCACAGCTATCCTGCTATTCGCAGGTCAGTCGTTTGCGCAAAAAACCGTTACCGGTAAGGTGACTGATGACAAAGGGATGCCGATCCCCAATGCATCAGTCGTGGTGAAAAACACCAACACCGGTACCACTACCAAACAGGATGGAACCTATTCCATCTCTGTCCCAGCCAATGCCAGGGAACTGGTCTTTACTTCTGTGGATATGTCCCCTGAAGAAATCGCGATCGGATCAAAAAACGTGATCAACGCGATATTAAGAAGCCTGGAAAAAGTAATATCTGAAGTCGTTGTAACGGGTTATACCCGCGAAAAGAAAAGAGAGTTTTCCGGAGCAGCTACGGTATTAGGCAATAAGGTCGTAGATGCAGTCCCGGTGCCGGCACTTGACCAAATGTTACAAGGCCGGGTAGCGGGGCTTACCGCTAACTCCGGTAATGGACAGCCTGGCGCCAGTGCCAACGTGCACATCAGGGGTATTTCCTCGATCGGTGCAGCTGGTACTCAGCCTTTATATGTCGTAGACGGTGTGCCTCTCAATCCAAACGACCTGGCTACACTCAACCCGAATGATTTTGAAACGATCACCGTTCTTAAAGATGCCGGAGCTGCCGCCCTGTATGGTTCACGCGGAAGCCTTGGAGTGATCGTCATAACCACCAAAAGAGGTAAAGCTGGAACCACAAGTTTCCAGTTCCGTTCTCAGGTTGGTTTTACCCAGCGTCCCCAGCCTTCGCAGTTCAACCAGATGAATTCCAGGGAAATGCTGAAGTATGAAGAATTCGTAGGCGGATTTGCCCCAGGCCTGGTAGCTCCGGGTTGGACTTATTCTGCTAACAACCCGTCCAATGCAGGTTTGCCCGCTACATCACCGGTTGGTACTCCCTATTCCCCTTCAAAGGCTCGCTATGCATTCCTGTTGGATAGTCTCGGTGCCATTAATACTGATTTTTATGATGTTCTCTTTAAGACGGGAGTCACTCAGTCTCATGAAATGAACATGAGCGGTGGTAATACCCAGACGAGATATTATTTCTCATTAAACTATTTCAACCAGGAAGGAACCGACCGCAAATCACAACTCAAAAGATATACGGCTCGTTTCAATATTGATAATACAGTGGGTAAGCTGAACCTCCAATTCAATGGCGGAGTCGGGTATGCCATCACCGATTACAATGAAGGCGCTTTTTATGCAGGCAACGGTACAGCTAATCCTTTTGCCATGGTATGGAGAGCCAAGCCTTATGAAAATCCTTATCGTACAGACGGAACCACGATCTTTGGCGCTTCTACTTCAACGGTGCCGAAAGCTATTGGTAACCTGATTGAAAGATCAGACAATTCAACCTGGGTAGACAAACAGATAAAAGTTAACTCCGGTCTTACACTGGCTTTCAAACTTCTTCCCTACCTGACACTTAAAAACACCACGGGTGTTGATGGATCGATCAGCTATGGAGAAGGTGCTATCAATCCCAATTCTTATGTCGGTTCACTGCAGAGCTACCAGTCAGGTTATTTGAATGAATCGGAATCAAACAGGATGCAATTGATAAACACAAGTGCCGCCATTTTCAGCCAGCGCTTTGCCGCCAGGCATATGGTCGAAGTGGGAGCATTTTTTGAAGCAGTAAGACAATGGAGCAGGGGTTATGGTTT
>DASSFT010000512.1:0-3808 GCA_035694045.1 Chitinophagaceae bacterium | reverse complement strand
ATTTGCCATGCTGCCTTCGTAACAGGATTAATGCCATATATAGGTTTAAGGCGCAGGAAGGCAAGCTCACCGGTTGAGGAAACTGTGCTGATTTCTCCGTCAATTTCAGCGTAACCATTAATATATTCATAATGTCCTTTGTTATCGATATCAACACTGATCTTATAAAACATTTTTGCCAGCAATCTTCCATCCGGCTGACGCAAATACAAATCTCTAAATTTCGCATCTTTTTCAACTTGGGTACCACCGGTAATTTTTCTGGGCAGTTCGACCACAAGTGTGTTGCTTCCCTTAAGACCGGAAATCGTTCCATCAGTAGTGATACCTTTTACAAAACACATCTGCATTGCCTTGCGATCCTGTACAAAAGCATAGTCATCGCTCTCATATTCTACTGTAATAACACCTCCTGTTGGCGTCGTGATCTTGTTCAATTGCCATTTGGAAGCCATGCGATCGACAAGGCCTTCCCAATCAGCAGCTGTAACCGAATGACTGGGTAATTTCGGAACATAATTTTTTTGAAGCGAATAAGGAAACTCAGACGTAGTTATCTTATAAGTCTGATCATAGGTCTGGCTACCTGTTTCATACAGGTGGTTATACCAGCTTTGTTTGTAAGTGCCCCACCTGTCTGTTTGTCTTTCAGTATACGCATCAGTTGCTTCTTTCTGAAATATGTCAACGGATGTTGAATGTGCCGGAACAGAAGTAGTTCCATCATTTATCATGCGAAGATCATACTCAAAATCGTAAGGATTGGATACACCCCTTGTATTATCACCGAATGTAAAGTAGACCCTTTTTAATGTGAGTTTACCTTTATTAATATTTACATTCTTAGCCGGATCGGTAATATCCTGTTGGCTGGTAATCACTGTTCCATTTTTGTAAACCGGTATGCCCGAATTATTCGCTACATTTTTATATAATGAATAGTCGTATTCAAGGTTTACCACTTTTACTGGAATAGCGGTCCCCGGATGTTTATAGTAGTCTGCTTTGGTATATAATTTTATCTGGTCGATCTTTTTCAATTTTACCGTTGTGTTCTGGACGCCACTCGGTCCATTTACACCCAATCCATCTTCCCGGTTACTGGTATAAAACACAGCAATCATTGTTTTGCTTTCAATCGACTTGAGGTACCATATTTCTTTTTCTCCATAAGAATAGCTGGCTTTATCGTCTTTCTTGTCACTATTGAATCCTTCGTTGTAGTTAGCCATATCCTGCTGGTAAGGGGCCCTCCATTTATAAACCACGTTCGCATTATTTACCTTTAATCGCTCGTAATTCAATTTTACCGCGGTGCCCAGGTCATCATCTGAGATACCGTTACCCGTCTTATCAACATAATCCGGCGATACTACAGCCGTTAAAAGGTAAGAAGTAGCATAGGCAGGAACTGTTTCTTTTGAGAAAATATTCAACCGGCCATCCTTGTTGGCCATGCTTGCCTGGGTGGAATTATATTGTATTAACCCGTTTCGCTTCCCTTTTTCTGCATCTGCTGTACTTTGGTTGGCCGGTACGTTGATCGAAAAGCTAACATCCTGCTGCTCGGTATTATACACCGGTATCCCATAGATCATCCGCTTGCCCCCCTCATCAGTTACCGTTATTTCCGATATATGGTGAGGCTTTCGGTAATCGCTTACTCTACACGTAGTCGCATCTATTAGTTTGTTTAATCCATATTTACTGGCATCCCGTGCATTGAGGTAACTGAAAGGAGTGATCTTCCTCTCGCGATTCACTTTTTCCAATAGTGTTGTTGCTCTGGTGCTGTTGTTTCTGCCAGTGTATGACGCCGAAGTTGGGTTAGTCCTTATCATCTCCGTTTCACCACCTACTTTTGTATCGAGGTAGGTCTTGTCAACCTGGGTCATTTCTCCTACCTGTTTAAAATAAACGGGTTGCGTGAGCGGTGTCAGGGTCCCGGTCTGCGTAAAAGCTGCCTCCTGTTGAGTATTATAAAAATTAAAGTCTGTCCATTTTTTTGACTCATCAGTACCAGTTAACTTAAAAAAGCTGCCTCCTATTTTAACAATATCCCCTACATTGATCGTAATGCCATTAGTAGTATTATTGGTGGTGCCTACAAATTTCCTGTCATTCACCATATAGTTGCCGCCATAATAAGGCCTGAACTGCTGGCTGCCTGTTTGCCCTGTAGCAAGAAAAAAATCATTTGTAGGAACAGGGATCGCCAATGCAGGAGTGCTTTCGATAAAAACTCCATCTTTTTCACGGTTAAAATCCAATAGAGCGTTATCGTTTTTTCGTCCGCGTAAATAGTTCATATAGCCAAACGCAGGCGCTGATATTACTTTATCAACTATCTTCTCTTTATAAACATATCCTGTCCCCCCGGCACCGAACCCGGCTATTTTTCCTTGTGTTCCCACATCGAAACTGAAAGTAAACCCGGTATTTGCCCGGCTGTTATTCAAACTTGGAGTAAATGACTGTCCAAAATATTTAACTGCCGAGTTATCTAGCGTGAACCCGAACTTCCCGATATCATTTGCCTGGACGGAAGCCGAGAACGAAGTACCTAATGAAACTTCTTTGAGACCAGCTCTTGTATTATAAGTAAATCCTCCCGAAAGCCCCCCGGAAAGGTTTACATCTTTCGTTGCGTTTATTAATGCTTCCACGGAAAGCCTCGGTGAAACATCTACGCCATTTCTGGTATCTGAGTTCACTCCTAAATCAAGTCCTACCGTCAAAGGAGAACCACCGAGTTGACTCAGGCTTAGTCCTGCATCTACACCAACGGCTGTTCCAATGCCCCAATAATTATCCTTATACACATCGACACTAACACCCCCGGAAAGTCCTAATTCTTTTCCAATTAGGCTGCCTTTTACCGTAAGCCGGGCGCCTACTTTCTTGAAATCTTTTTGCGAGTATTCCTTTTTTATTAAGTCGGCATTTGTTCCCTTTCCTCCGTCGAAATCATCCGGTAAACCTCTCATTGTCCTGTTTACGGCCCCAGGATTCAATGTCCAACCAGTGCCTACCCATGTGGCTTCATCCTCCATACCTGTACCGGAATTATAAGCAAGGTTAATAGGGTATCCGCCTACATCCATTAAGGGAATATTGTATTTTAAGTCTCCGCTAAATAAATCAACCAGGTCGGATGCGCCGGCTGGGGCAAACTTTGTCATTTCCGGCTGCGCAGGCCCGGAAGTAAGTGCATGAGCCGATAACGGATAAAATAATTGTCCGCCGAAAATAACCAGAAAGAATGCTGCTATAATTTTTCTTTTGTGAGCTCGCGGCATATTCACGTGTGTTTAAATCATTTATTCAAAAAAAGTTGATGCACGCCCCAGGTGCCATATGAATCCAAATACAATAAGGTATCAGGCTCAATGCCTGATGGCACTTCAAATACGATTACACCTTCATCCAGTTGAGTTATTCGCTTGATTTCCGGCTGAAAAAACACAGGTCTTACCGAATCACCTTTTACCAGCATTACCCAATCTTTATACATGTCATACTGGAAGTATTTACCAATGTCAATCTGCTTTTTTCGGTCAGTTTGTAATGAGCTGTCAAGAAAAGCCACCTTGTAAGAAAAAAAAGGTCCGTTATTATTTGTACCCTGTTGCATTACCATCTTGTTGGGAACTTTATCCAGGGTGATCATCCCGATACCTCTTTCTCTTATTTCCAAATAATGTTTGGGTTCAGGCACCGACGCGGGTTTCTGCATCTCATTTTTGCATGAAACGACAAGAATGACTACAGCTATATACAGAACAATATCCCTCATTGATCAAAATCT
>DASSFT010000511.1:0-3368 GCA_035694045.1 Chitinophagaceae bacterium | reverse complement strand
TATGGGATCCTCATAGCCATTCCCGTTGTCCTCATAGCAGGACCAACATTGGGTACAATACTAAAAAGAATAAAAGTGGATGTGAGCTCTTCCTTCCTGTCGCCGGAATTAAAAGAACAAAAAAAATTACCCGCCGCGTTCCCAAGTTTTATTATCGCGCTACTGCCAGTGATATTGATAACACTGGCGGTTATTGCCAATGCAATAATTCCTGACCCGGTCCTATGGAAAGAAAAAATGATGGCAAAGGGAAGCAATCTTCCATATGACCTGATCTTAATCATCAGGCAGGTCATTTTGTTCATTGGTGATTCAACTATCGCCCTGCTATTGGCTGTTTTGACGGCTACATGGTATTTCGTGTTAAAACAAGGTGGCACCATGAGCACGGCTATGAAATGGCTCAGCGATGCTGTATCCGGGATCGCAATGATCGTGTTGATCATCACTGCCGGCGGCGTTTTCAAACAAGTATTGCAGGATAGTGGTACAGATAAATATATCGCTTCATTCAGCAGCAAATGGCAAATGCCGCCCTTATTGTTCGGGTGGATGGTCACTGCATTGCTCCGGGTAGCGATCGGTTCGGCCACTGTTGCGGGGATCACGGCGGCAGGCGTTGTTTCGCCGTTGGTCGCGGCCGGGCTGGTATCGCCCGAGCTCATGGTTTTAGCGATAGGTACCGGCAGTGTGTTTGGCTCACATGTGAATGATTCAGGGTTCTGGATGTTTAAAGAGTTTTTTAACCTCTCATTAAAACAGACCTTTTTATCCTGGACCGTTATGGAAACCACCATCTCTATTCTTGGTTTGATTGGTGTTTTGATCCTGCAGCAAATAATTTCGTGATAACTGAAACTGGTACGACTATGCAAAAACTGATTATTTTCTTCCTGTCTTTCGCGTTCATTTCACTGGTGATTATTGAAGGATGTAAATCCGGTAAAGTACAAAAGCAGTCTGCGAATGACTCGTCAAGGGGATTGAAAGATTATTATAAGGATTATTTTACTATTGGCGTGGCTGTTTCGCCACAGGGGCTGAAACGGCCCGAAGAAAGCCAGCTCATCATCCAGCAATTTGGAAGTATGACACCGGAAAATGCCATGAAGATGGGACCGATCCATCCCCGGGAAAATGAATACTATTGGAAAGATGCTGACTCGATTGCTGCTTTTGCCAGGCAACATCACCTGAAGTTGAGAGGGCATACGCTTTGCTGGCACAATCAAACTCCCCGTTGGTTATTTATCGATTCTTCTAAAAACCCTGTTGATACTGTTTCAAAAGAACTTTTACTAAAAAGATTAAAAGACCATATCACCACGGTAGTGACAAGATATAAAGATGTGGTGTATGCCTGGGATGTCTGTAATGAGGTGATATCAGATAATCCCAACGAGTACTTCCGGAATTCCCCCTGGTACCGCATCTGCGGGGAGGATTTTGTAGCAAAGGCCTTTGAATATGCACACGCCGCCGATCCTAATGCCCTGTTGTTTTACAACGATTATAATGAAACCAATCCTGTCAAAAGAGAAAAGATCATCAGGCTGGTAAAAGGGTTGAAAGATGCCGGTATTCCCATACATGGAGTGGGATTGCAATCGCACTGGTCTATTCATGAACTTACAGAAGGACAGGTGGATTCAACGATCAGCCAGTTTGCACAGCTCGGTTTGAAAGTCCAGGTGACAGAGCTTGATATCAAAGTACAACCAGCCGGCTTTCGCCGGGACAGTACGGTTGGGTATACTCCCGAAAGGGAAGCCCTGCAAACGGAACAATATGAAATGGTTTTTCGTTTATTCAGAAAATACAGGGATGTGTTGTCTTCGGTTACTTTCTGGAACGTGTCAGATAAGTATAGCTGGCTTGACCGGCGAGGCGGAAAAGCGTATCCCCTGTTGTTTGATACGACTTATCAGCCCAAGAAAGCTTACTGGCAGGTAGTAAATTTTAATAAAAATGAAAAGTTCCCGGCTAAGCGGGGATTCTAGTGTTAAGTTAAATATGATTTGACGATTTAAATTGCCACGGATACACGGATGAAGAGATTTTCTCTTTGACGGTTTAGCAAATTAATTGATAAACAGATGAACGATCACCGACCTCAAATCAATATCACGGATGACTTCTTTTTTATCCGTGAATCCGTGGCGCTTCAAAATAACTTCTAATAAACTCGCATGATCACAACAAAAGCATGGGCCGCAAAAAATGCGAAAGCGGCGTTAGCACCTTTTAAGTTCAAAAGAAGAGAGCCACGTCCGGGCGATGTACTGGTAGAAATAATGTATTGCGGCGTTTGCCACAGTGATATCCACCAGGTACGGGACGAATGGGACGATTCGATCTACCCGATGGTACCCGGTCACGAGATCGTAGGTCGTGTAATTAAAGTGGGCGATGCTGTCAAAAAATTTAAGCCCGGTGATATAGCCGGTGTTGGCGTAATGGTAGATAGCTGCCGGAAATGCAAGAACTGCGTGCAGGAAATGGAACAATACTGTGTAGAAGACATGACAGGTACCTACAATGCTTACGAACGGGATGGAGTTACTATTTCCCAAGGTGGTTATTCTTCTAATATCGTCACCGATGAAAGATATGTGTACCATATTTCTGATAAGCTCGATCTGAAAGGGGTGGCTCCTCTCCTATGTGCAGGTATTACTACCTATTCACCGCTCAGGTATGCAAATGTAGGACGAGGTACCCGCGTTGGTGTGGTGGGCCTCGGCGGACTGGGTCACCTGGGAGTAAAGTTTGCGGTGGCATTTGGTGCCGAGGTCACACTGATCAGCACCACACCATCAAAGGAAAAAGATGCACGCGGCCTGGGCGCTCATAAGTTTCTTTTGTCGACGGATAAAAAGCAAATGAAAGCAGCTGATAGTTCCTTTGATATCATCCTCAATACAATTTCAGCCAAACATAATTATAAACAATACCTCAAGCTTCTTGACCTTAATGGAAGAATGCTTGTCGTTGGTTTACCCGGCGAAGACCCGAAAACAAGTCCTTTCGCGTTGATCAAAAACCGCCGGAGCATAACTGGATCAATGATCGGTGGCACGCGGGAAACACAGGAAATGCTGAATTACTGCGCTGAAAAAAATATCGTGGCAGATGTGGAACTGATCCCGATTCAACAGATCAATGAAGCTTATGAACGCATGATTCGGAATGATGTCCGGTACAGGTTTGTTATCGATATGAGTACATTAAAATGACCGGGTCTTCAGTTTGCATATTGGATGATACCCTTTTTCTTCAGGATATAATTTGCTCCCGTCAGTTCAAGGTTCCAGTCGCCGTTGATCCATGACGGAACACGTGGTCCTTTCCTGTCAAGAACAACTGAG
>DASSFT010000510.1:0-17810 GCA_035694045.1 Chitinophagaceae bacterium | reverse complement strand
ACTGGAAGAATGCATGGAATACATCCAGCATGATGAGTGCATTGAAGTGACCCCGAATTTTATTCGTATGAGAAAGGTGATCCTTGACGAAGAAACCAGGAAGAAGGAAAGCAAGAAGCTGGGCGCAGAAGTCTAGGTCTGCTTTAAAAAATAAATTAATACATCCTCCGTTATGATATTGACGGGGGATTTTTTTTATCCAGGATATTTTTCATGTGAAGGTTCATCCTTTGAAAGCGTTACCGCGAACATCGATGCTAGCTCAAAAACCTCTATAAAAAGAAATCTATGATGAGTGGCAAAACGTTATTAGCCCTGCTTATCCTGCTTATAAGCGTGAACATTGCTGAGGCTTGCGATTGCGATTCGCTAGTCAACAAAAACGAGTCTACATTGGTATTTCGAGGGATCGTAACCAACATCAGGCAAAATCCAGAAACTGAAGAGTATGAAATAACTTTTAAGGTCAAGAAGAAAATCAAAGGGCGTATCAAGGGCAATCAATTTGTTACTGCTGTTCGTTGCCTTGCCGACTATTGTTGCGGAATACCATTCAAACTGGGCGAATACTATTATGTCGTAACTAGACTCCGAAATATGAGATTGTATTCTGATGAATGTACTATGACATACAAGATCAAGAGTGGATAAATGATCCGTGCGTATTTTACCGACGAATTTGTCGAATCAAAGGCGGTTCAATAAATGCTTAGCCGCTTAACCGTGTCACCTACCCGGATAAGATAAACGCCTTTTGGCAAATCCGGGAGATCAACCTCAATTATATGTTGCATTGCAACAATCTTTTTTTCCAGTATGAGCTTGCCCGTTTGGTCAAACACCATAAATTCCGATGATGAATTAAGACCGGATACAAAAATCTTTTTCGAAGCCGGGTTGGGATAGATCGCGATCACTTCATTTCCCTGAGGAACGATTACTTTTCGCACAATTGAAAATGAGGCAGCATTATTTTTTCTAATGATCTTTATCCTGTAAAAATTGTTACCTGGTGCCGGTGAAAGATCCTCATAGCTATAAACAGTTTTCACAGCATCTGCCGCCATCGTATAGAGTTCGCTCCAATGCATGGCATCATTGCTTCTTTCAATTACGAAGTGATCAACTAGTTCAGGTTGGGCCATTTTCCAGAGTATATCAACTTTACCGGCATTGTAATAAGCATTAAACCAAACCAGCTCTACCGGCAGCAGGGTGGTGCAATACGAATTGGATAGAACTAACGAACTTCGGAAAGTATAACTCGTTACAACCTGGCCTGCCAATCCTGGCGACGAAGCAACTGCAGCATTGCAGGATACATCATGGTTTATTTCAGGACCTGCATTACCCCCATTTGCTGTTGCAGTGATTCCACCGGGAACTGACCCGGAAAAGTAAATGATACCTCCGCTTCCACCGCCACCGCTTCCATAGCATTTGTTGATATTACCGCCATCGTCTTCTGTTCCACCCTGTCCACCATTCGCACTTACAGTCAGGGGTCCAGTATAGCTGCTTGCACTAAGAATAATCGTGCCTCCAGCCCCTCCACCCGAGGCGCCATCCGATAAGGCGGGTCCGCCTGTTTGCCCATTTGCGGATATTTTATAACCATTGCCAATAATATTGAGCGCTCTTATAAAAACAATACCTCCGCCATGACCGCCTCCATTGGAAGCAGCAAATCCATTGTTCGCATGACCTGCACCACCGCCACCTCCCATGAATATCTTTTTGCCTCCGTAACTGCTCAACGCTTTTCCTCCTTTTCCCTGTATGGATAAACTGCATCCTGAAGAGCTGGAATTGCCACCCCCATCACCGCCAGCTGCAAGATTCGCTCCGCCGCCTCCACCATTGTTGTGATTATTACCACCACCTCCACCATTAGCGGGAGCACCCCTGCCACCTGCCTGGGCAATTACGACGTCGGATGCGCCCTCTCCCTTATAAGCTCCATTTTGTGTAACAGATGTCGGGTTGTAAGCATAAGCGGTTGCACCTGGCGTATTAGTACATGTGCCACCACTAAGCCTGTATGCGCCTCTCCGGTAACCTACCGTATCAGCCGAGATAGGTTTATTCAATACCAGGTCCTGGTTAATAAAAATGGCTAATACGCCACCAGTACCGGTTGCATTGTTCCATGGCGCAGCTTTCAATGTGTCCACAACTGTTGCAGAATAGTATTCGGGGATACGAACCAATTGTACCTGGCCCGAAATGGTATAATTGTTCAAAAACATATAGTCGAAGAAAACCGAATCACCGTTTATACTGCAAATCGTTCCGATTTCATAGTTACCGGCATCATTAAGCGCAGTGGTGTCGCCAAATGAAGAAGATGTAGAACTGGCTGTATTGATGCTTACTCCTTTCATCTGGACGATCATGGCCTTGTCGTTGTAACCCAAACCGATGGTTGTATTCAATCTTACACAGGCTTTGGCCGGAATGACCTGGATGACTTTATAGTAACTGTTGACGACACCGCTAATATTGGACTGTGCCGCCAAAAGATGAGAAATAAGGATAAGGGCCGGCAGCATAAGCATGCGCCGGGTTGATTTTAGCATTGATATTGGCATGACGAGGTGGGTAGCTTTCGCCATGGGAATCAAAGTAATAATTATATTTTGCTTATGAAAGCGTAAATATTTACCCTTAGAAACGTCATTTACTCAAGTAAAACGCCAAAGGCTAATCGAAAGGGCCTGTGGCTCAATAAAATTGAGCTGGGGGCCGGAAAAACTTATTTTTATAGAGGGCAAAACCCCCAGCTTTGACTGCTTCATTTTCCATACTGCGTTTCCTCCTCCCCACCATTTTTACGATGGCCGGATTCAGTATAATGGGCCAGTCCATCTCTTTTTCGCATATCAACTCTTCTAATGGTCTTTCGGAGAACAATGTCCAGTCAGTACCATGGGAAAAAAACAGAAATTAAAAAGAAAAAAACGGCTGGTTTCTGTTGAAGCCCCTTACTCCTGTTCATTAACTAATTTTGTTTGCCAGTCAAATCTTAGCTAAAAATCATGATACCAAAAATTTTATGGCTCACGGGTTCAGCAATTTTCTTAATCCTCGGAACGTTGCACCTGTACTATACTTTTTTTACCACGAGACTTAATCCCCGCAACCAAACTGCTATCGATGAAATGAAAAATTCGTCATTGGAACTAACCAGGCAAACAACAGCCTGGAAAGCATGGATCGGCTTTAATGCCAGTCATAGCGCCGGCGCAATTTTTTTGGGACTGGTGAATGGACTACTTGCGGCGAGATACTTTTATGTTATTGAAAACTCTTTTCTTCTTTCATTTCTCACGATCGCCAGCTCTGTTTTTTATTTATGGCTGGCCAAAAAATACTGGTTTGCCGTTCCATTTTACGGGTTGCTGATTGCCACCTGCTGCTTTCTGGCAGCACCGATTGTAAGCTTTCTCCTATAACCGGTATTTCCTACCGTTCGCTAAATAGAGACCCCGGTTACTCACTATTTCATTTACTCTTTCCAGCAAAAACTAATATTGCGGTTTTATAATCATTAATTATTAAACCTTTCGAACATGAAATTCTTGCATTTTTTTATCGCAGCAGTTATGCTGTCAGCAATCTTTACAGCTTGCTCAAAAGACAAAACAATCATCCCACAAACGCTCCCCGTTGAAACCCCGGTTCCGCCGACGGTGCGGCCGGTTGAAGGCAAATGGGTCGGCGTCCGACTTGGCATCGACAGGAGCATACCGATTTATCTCTGTTTCGTGTTAAAGAGCGCGGAAAGAATGACCGTGCTTAATAAAGACGGCCAGGTGATCGGCAACGGTACCTGGAGCTTTAACAATGATGTTCTCCAGGCCAGGTACCGTTTTTCAGCCACGGGTGAAACTCATTCCGTCAGAAGCGACGTTTATACCAAAAATGGTAACATGGGCGGTACCTGGGGCCATGATGACAACGATACAAATGGCGGTCAGTGGGTGATGGAGAAAGTCAACTAATCAATTGTTCTGCTGTTCACTCAGAAAATAAACCGGCCACCCAAGAAGCATTTCCGAAAGCAACCCGCCATTATAAATTTGCCGGGCGATAGAAAGAACCGGGAGTTGCAAACACAAATGTTCATATCAGGACGGTTTATATACATAGCAGAGGTTTGATGTAAGATAAAGCGGCAATTTGCCGCTTTTTTCGTTTGTATGGCGCCCCACAACATAGCAGGTTTTAAGCCTTTGTGCCGACTAGCTTTCAAAAGTTAAAAAGTAACACCGGTTGAATTTTCCTTTGTATTTTTGCTGCAAATAAGAAGCAATGAAAAGCAGGCTGCTGGCATATTTCCTCCTTTTATGTTTTTCATTGGCCATTTCCCTTTTCTCGCAGGCTCAATGTTCGATCTGTACGAAGACAGCCCAGCAATTAGGGGAAAAGCCGGCGAAAGGCTTGAATTCGGGAATTCTTTATCTCGCATTCATGCCCATGGCCATCGTTGGTGTGATCGGGTACCGTTGGTGGAGAAGCAACAGGCAGGCCTGATCATCAGCAATTTTATATTTTCTATCTTGCCGGCCGCTGTTATATAGCGATAATCATCCATGAGTCATCCTTCGGTTTCGGGCATATCTGTTGTCATTCCCAATTATAATGGCCGCCATTTGCTGGAAGAGATCCTGCCTTCAGTGTTTGAAGCATTGCAAAACACAAACCTTCCTTATGAAGTAATTGTGTCGGACGATAAATCGACAGATGACTCCATTTCTTATTTACAATCTTCCTGGCCGCAGGTAACGATAACAGGTAATGAAGAAAACTTCGGTTTTGCTCCTACCATCAATCGCGGAATATACCTGGCCAGTCATTCACATATTCTCCTGCTCAACAGTGATGTAAAACTTGTTCCCACTTACTTCGAAGGATTACTCCGTTATTTCGAAAAAGAAGATACGTTTGGGGTAATGAGCCGTATCATCGGCTGGGATAATGATGCTATCCAGGATGGGGGGAAATATCCTTCTTTTCACGGTTTGAAAATTAAGACTTCAGGCAATTATATTCCACTCGGGAAGCCGCGTTGGATGTACAGTATATATCTCTCCGGGGCTAATGCTTTTGTCGATAAAGAAAAGATCCTGCAACTGGATGGTTTTAATGAAATATTTGCGCCGTATTACGTGGAAGATTATGAATTAAGCGTCCGTGCCTGGCGTTTAGGATGGAAATGCTATTACGATCACGAAACCATCTGCCGGCATAAAGAATCTGTGACTATCAAAAGCACAGCGAAGAAGAACGAGATCAACGAAATTTATTACCGGAATAAAATGTACCTCCATGCCCTGCATTTGCCGGCAGCTTCGCTATGGCTATGGCATGGTCAACTCTTCTTTGAATGCTTTTTTAACCTGCTGGTGTTGCGTTTCTATTTTGTAGAGTCAGTTTTAGAATACCTACGCCATCGGCCTGCAATATCTTCTGAAAGAAAATTTTTTACAGAGCTGGCCGCTGAATCGGGGAAAAAACTGCTTTCTTTGAAGGAGGTCACGAGAATTGTTTTGAACAATATAAACAGCTTTGAAACAAAAAAATTAAGATAGCCTCAATTCGATAATGCAGAGATATAAAATGCCGCACAATCGCTTTTCCCTTCTTCATTCAGCTTTTTTATTTCCTTCTTAAACACTTTGATCTGGCTCTTGGAAAAGATAGACTTCTTCCTGTTCCTGGCATAGGAATTTTCATCACCTGAGCAAATGTCATTGATATACTCTTCGCTTGCCCAGAATGAAAACTCGTCGGCATCATAGTCAATGTTATCGATCGTAAGACCGGCTTCCTTTACCAGGACATTCATGCTTTTTTCCGAGTGAACGTAAAAATGTCTTGGGGCATCCAGCGAAGCGAGATTGATCCCATATTTTTCCAGCAGCGGCTTGCTATAAACAGGGATGCGGACGAGAATCTTACCGCCCGGCTTTAATAAATTCCTTGCCTTCACCAGCACCGGCCGTTCATGCTCCATGTGCTCAAAACTGTGGTGCATCATGATACAATCAAACTTGATTGATTCATCCAGGTCCAGCGGATCTATTTTATGGATCTTAAAACTATTGGAAAATGAATAATCTTTTTCGATAAAAGGGTCGGCACCGGTGAGATTGGTGTAACCTAATTGGTACATATGCTTAAGGTTTGAGCCTGTACCGCAACCGATATCAAGGATTTTATCATTCTTTGACAATTTCAGGTTACGTATCCATGTAAATACTTTCGGAGCGGGAAAACCGATAGTGAAAAGGCTTCCCAACAATTTACTTTTTCCATGGATCAGGTAATCGGACTGCGTCTTCCTGAAAAAATCCAGTTTTTTCTCCATGTATTTGTCGCCACCCCGGTCATTGAACGCATAATAATCGGAAGGATAGTATTTACCTATGTCCGCAGGTATTTCCGATATCTGAATGCATTCGCATTTGGAACATTGAAAATAGGAGAACATCTCTTTTGTGGCATGCAGGTTTTCCCGCAATTCCATGGGCCTATTATTGACTTCATTACCGCAAATTCTGCATTTCATAAGTGCGCAAAGATAAGTATTCAAAAGCAGGTCAGGCCAGCGTTTTCGCCCTGGCTGCCCTAAAGGAATGCTTGAGGTAAGAGAACCAGGGAAATGATCTTTTTTTATGCGCAAAGATGACCCGGGCATGCCTGAACAAAAACATGAATAGGGGCCATGAAATTTTTTTTTGGGGAAAGACAGAATAATATTGCAATAGTTGCGCGCTAAATTCTTTCTCTGCTGGCTTCATCGCTTTTATTGTCATTAGCTGCGGTAGGATGATCATTACCTGTTTGTATAGCTCCAATTTTGGTTTTGCAGCTCCAGTCGCATTCGAATCATGCATACGGTGCCATACCAGTATTTCAGGAACGGTTTCGATCTTCCCGTTGCAGCTTGCAACTGCGGCCAGCCACCAGTCATAATACACTGCACCGGGAAATGGAAGGGCTTTTTCCAACAGCTCTTTTCGTATAAGCATATTGTGACCCGAAATATAGTTAGAAAGAAAGAAATTGCGGACATCGTGGCCTGCGTCATAGTTTACCAGCTTATGACTCTTCAAATGGAACTTGCCAAACTTTTCGAAACGGGCCGATATGCAATGCGTCAACAATGTATTTGGGTCCGGGCTGATCTTTTCCAACAATTTTTCAATCTTAGTGGGCTCCCAGATATCGTCCTGGTCCGCTATGGCGATAAAATCACCCGTTGCCAGTTTGCATGCCTTGTTGAAATTGAGATTAAATCCCAGGTTCTTTTCATTCCTGTAGGCTTCTATGCGCGGATCCTTAACTGCATATTGCTTTACGATCTCGTAAGTATTGTCTGTTGAAGCATCGTCTACAATTACTACCTGCAGGTTTTGGTGGGTTTGATGGCAGATGGATTCAATTTGTTCTCCAACAAACCGGCTGCCGTTATACGTACACATCACTACACTTACCAGGCTATTGCTCATGGTTTGTTTTATTTATTTCATCCACGAAACGGAACAGGTTGAAATTTTCTTTTTTGGCTGCTTCGGCTACCTGCAAGCTGATTTTTTTAAAATCAATGCCCTTCATCCGCAAGCGCTGGAGGATATTCCAGGCTTTATGAGCCATCAAATACGATTTCTTTTCGCTGGTAGGATGAGAACTTTGGCGGAGGATTTCATCGGCCAGCCGGTTTACTCCCGTTTTTTCAGAAGCAACGGTTTTTATGATAGGTATTTCGTGTGTTTGCCGGCTGTAAGCAGGGGCCAGCAGGAGCCTCAAATTTTTTACAAAATGATCGGCATCCGGGCGATCGCTTTTATTGACAACAAAAATATCCGCGATCTCCATCAGCCCTGCCTTCATCGTTTGTATTTCATCACCTGCTTCCGGTACAAGCACTACTACTGTTATGTCTGCCAGGCCAGCGATATCTATTTCACTTTGACCGATGCCCACCGTCTCTATGATGATATGATCAAATGCGGCTGCTTTCAATAGCGCCGTTATTTCTATAATCATGGGATTCAGTCCGCCCATGTTGCCATGCGTGGCGAGGGAGCGTATAAAAACATTTGGATGCGTGTACCACTGGCTCATCCGGATCCTGTCGCCCAGCAAAGCCCCGAGATTAAAAGGGGAAGAAGGATCCACACAAAGTACCGCGACCTTTTTATTCCCCTCCACCAATACATCTATCAGCGTATCTACCAGTGTACTCTTTCCCGCACCGGGAGGGCCGGTAATACCGATGATCCTGGCATCATTGGAAGGTAATTGTTGCAGGAATCTGAAATAACCTTCCTGTTCATTTTCGACAAGCGAAATAGAACGGGCCAGCGCTTTTATGTCGCCATTCTGTAAAGATGTCGCCAGCTCCTGCCACATAAAAATTAATTCTATATCTACAAAAATATGGGGATTCTCAATCAGGAATCAGTTTGGCATTTTTATTTATTGTTTTGAATTTTGCGCCGTGCATTAGTTTGAGTAATGAGACGACATCGAGCGGAAAGGTATCTGCGGAGGAATAGTGAGAAGAGATAAATCTCTGTGGCCCTCTGCGTCTCCTCAGCGGCCCTCTGTGGCCTTTAATTCAAACTAAGACACCGCCGAATTTTAAAGCATCAAATTAAATAACTTTGAATTGTGACTAACTTCATTCCTATATTTCCTTTGGGTATCGTAGTCTACCCCGAAGAGAATCTTAACCTGCATATTTTCGAGCCCCGGTACAAACAACTGATAACCGAATGTAGCGAGCAGAAAAAATCTTTTGGCATCCCCACGGTCCTTGAAAACAAGATGCAGGATTTCGGATCACTGGTTTCGATAATAGAGATCTCCAAAGTACATGATAACGGGGAAATGGATATCAAGACAAGGGGAGAAAAAGTGTTCAGGATACTGGAAGTGATAAAAAATGTGCCGGACAAATTGTACAGCGGAGCGATTGTCAACTATCCCGACACCTTTGAGCGGGGCAATATCGAGTTGATGAGGAAGGTGATGGCTGGTATCCGCGACCTGCACAGGCTTTTAAAAGTAACAAAGGAATTCAACAAACCGGATGAAGAAATAAGGTGCTACGAAGTGGCTCATCATATCGGTTTGTCTCTTGAAGAAGAATATGAATTGCTTGGGCTGCTCGATGAACGGCAACGCCAGGAATATGTAAAACGGCACCTGACCAAAGTGATACCAATGGTTGCTGGTCTCGAGCAACTGAAAGAAAAAATAAAGCTGAACGGTCATTTCAAAAACCTGCCCGGCTTTGATGCCTTCTAATCGTTATTCAAACCGCAAATAACTGCATGTCCATTACACTCTGCTTTGATTTTGGGAATACAAGAAAAAAAATAGCCGTTTTCGACGAGGAAAAAATGGTTGACAGTATCGTCCTTGACGATGACTCAACTGCAACCATCCAGGGGCTGCTGGACACTTACAAACCCCGCAAATCCATTTTATCATCCGTCATTGATCATAATACCGCGATAGAAGAATTGCTGGCGGCTAAAACCAAGTTTCATAAACTGAATCATCTTACAAAACTTTCCTTTACTACGCCTGTTGGTAAACCGGCAACAATTGGCGCGGACCGCCTGGCCCTGCTAGCCGCGGCCGTTCATTTTTATCCTAACAGGAATAACCTTGTCATTGGAATGGGTTCTTGTGTTACTTACAACTTCATCAACAAATACCATGAATTCCTGGGTGGAGCTATTTCACCCGGGTTGGAAATGCGGTTGAAAGCAATGCACCAGTTTACCGCGAAGCTGCCTTTAGTAAAAGCAGACAATAATGTTCCATTAATTGGCTATGATACGGAGACAAATCTATTGAGCGGTGCTGTGCTCGGACTTGCGAAAGAGATCGATGGGTTCATTGATGCTTACCAGGAGAGATTCGGGAACTTTAACGTGCTTTTAACCGGGGGTGATTTAGTGCATTTGGCGTCCCACCTTAAAAACAAGATATTTGCAGACCCTGAACTAATCTTCAAGGGCCTTTATGGTATTAGCGAAGTTAACAACCCCTAAGAAAACCAATGCTTTGAGAAAGATTTTTTACCTAACATTCAGCCTGTCATTCATCGCTTTTTGCACGCCTGTTTTTAGCCAGGACAACTCACCTTATTCCCGCTATGGACTGGGTGACCTGGTTCCTTCAACCAATATCAATACCCGGGCAATGGGGGGCATTTCTACAGGATATAACGATATCTATTCTATCAATTTTAATAACCCGGCTTCTTACAGTTCTTTCTATGCCGTCAGGGAAGCCAAATCAAAGAAGTTACTTTACGGAAGAGCCATTCTCGACATTGGTCTAAATTTCGAAAACCGCACGTTGATCGAGCCCAATAAGACGGGGAAGTTCACCGCCAGCAACGCGCTGTTCTCGCATGTGCAGGTTGGTATTCCTCTCCGCAGTGGCTGGGGTTTGAGTTTTGGACTTCGTCCTGTTACAAGGATCAGTTATCAGATCATCCAGGGTGGAAGAGTTGTGAATGGTACAGACAGCACCACCACTTTAAGCGAAGGTGATGGAGGCGCGTACCTGCCAACGATCGGTACAGGCTTCAGGATAAAAAATTTCAGCCTGGGAGTGAACGTGGGGTATATGTTTGGTAAAAAAGATTATAGCACACGTAAATCTATTGTGAATGATACCGTGAGTTTTAACAGCGGCAATTTTGAAACAAAGACAAATTACGGTGACGTTTATTTTAATATGGGTGCCCAGTATACCGCAACCCTGGACTCAACTACTTTCCTGACTTTAGGGGCCTATGGCAACCTGAAGCATCACATAAACGCTTCACAGGACCAGATCCGGGAAACTTATTATTATGACCCTAACCAGGGTTACGTAAGGATTGACAGCGTATACGAGAAAAATGATATGAAAGGGGTTATTGAATACCCGGCGTCTTTTACTGTTGGAGCTACGCTGCAAAAGATGCCTACCAGCAAGAGAGGCGGATGGCTTATTGGTGTTGATTTTAGCAGGACCAACTGGCAGGATTACCGCTTTTTTGGCCAGGTTGATTCGCTTCGCAATAAATGGGAACTGAGGGTAGGTGGCGAATTAAGACCTTCATTGGATGCGGCAAGGAAGAATTATTTCGGAAATGTAGCCTATCGCGCGGGCTTTTTTATCGGCCCTGACTATATCAAGGTCAAAGAGGTAATGCCCCAGTTTGGCGCAACGCTGGGCCTGGGTTTACCGCTCCGCAATTTTAACCGCCTGAATAACCAGGCAACGATCATCAATGTAGCTTTTGAATATATCAAACGCGGGAATAACAACAACCTGCTCAAAGAAAACCTGTTCCGGTTCTCGGTTGGCTTCTCGCTCAGCGATCTTTGGTTTGCCAAAAAGAAATATGAATAGTTTTATTTCCATATTGCGGAAATATTTTTTTGCAGCAGCTCTTATTACGGGCTGCTGTTTAATTTATGCGTGTGAAAATGATGAAAAGGTGATCAAGGAATTGACCGAACAAAGAAAAACAGTAGAGAAGGGAACGAACATTGAAAGCTACCTGAGCCAGAACGGTTCGGTAAAAGCAAAACTGGTTTCGCCGCTCATGCTAAGAGTAATCGATACAGCCCCTTATGTTGAATTTCCTAATACCCTGCATGTTGATTTCTACAACGACAGCCTGCAGGTCGAAACACGGCTTGACAGCAAGTATGGAAAGTATTTTGAGAAATTAGATAAAGTATACCTCCGGGATAGTGTAGTTGTGATCAGCGTAAAGGGAGATACGCTGAAAGCGCCTGAATTATGGTGGGATCAAAATGCAAAGCTTTTCTATACAGATTCAGTAGCAGAATACCACTCAATTGACAAGCGGATAACCGGCGGCAAAGGATTGGTGGCTACCCAGGATATGAGTGAAGTGACTTTCAAATATCCAACAGGTCCTGTAAAGGTTCCTAAAGACATGCAATGATCATCTTAATCAAGAAGCTTTAACCTGGCAGGTATAAAAACAATCCCGTCCCGGTATTGTCGGGACGGGATTAGTTACTTTGAGGGCTAAACCGTGTTTTTCAGTTGTTGGTTTGTCTCAAGGTTGTGTTCTCATACAGATATTTGGATTTAAACGGGGCGCTTATGGAAAGTTGGCTAATGGTTCGGACTATTTGTTTTAAGGGTTTAAATTTAATTGGGACGGTTAAGTTCTTCTAGTGATATTGGACATTTGCCATCAACCAACTTCTCCTCCAAAAATAGTCTTCACATTTCTTTAGCGCCAGCGGACAACTGGCCATTTTAACAAAGGTTGAAAATACTGCGACCACCGTAGAACTACTGCGATAAGATAGGTTTGCGATGCAGGTTTTCCTAACTTCAGTTTTAAATTACATTAATATGTCGTTGAAAAACAAAACCGTTTTTATTACGGGTGCCAGCAGGGGCATTGGAAAGGCGATCGCGTTAAAGCTGGCGGGGGAAGGAGCGAATATTGTGATCGCTGCTAAATCAACAGAGGAAAATGCAAAATTGGGAGGTACTATTTTTTCCGCTGCTGCCGAAGTAGAGAAAGCCGGAGGGCAGGCCCTGCCGGTTCAATGCGATATACGTTTTGAAGACCAGGTGCAAAATGCGGTCAATAAGGCTGTAGAAAAATTCGGGACGATCAATATCGTGGTAAACAATGCTTCTGCCATTACGCTGACTCCTACAGAACAAACAGAACCGAAGCGTTTTGACCTGATGCATGATGTAAATGTCCGGGGCACTTTCTTTGTGACAAAGGCGTGTATACCTTACCTGAAAAAATCACCCGATTCACATATACTAACATTATCGCCACCGGTGAATCTAAACCCGAATTGGCTGGCCGGTCACATAGCGTATACACTCTCCAAATACAATATGAGTATGATGGCACTGGGTTGGGCAGCCGAGTTAAAACAATACGGTATTGCGGCAAATGCCCTATGGCCAAAAACGACGATTGATACGGCGGCTGTAAGAAATTTGCTGGGCGGTGAAATGCTGGCCAAAATGAGCCGCACACCGGCCATAATCGCTGATGCGGCATATTACATCTTATCCAAACCTTCCGGCGAATGCACTGGTAATTGTTTTATCGATGAAGATGTACTGACGAAGGAGGGGATTACTGATCTCGAAAAATATTCGGTGGTGCCGGGAGCGAAATTGTATAAAGATCTTTTTGTTGATTAAAGAGAAGAACCAAGAACCAAATAACAATCCCGCCAATTGGCGGGACAAAAAAGCACGAATATTTAATCCCGATAGTCTGATATTCCCTACGCTATTTTGAATTTTAGGCTTAATATTTGGAATTTATTTGGTTCTTGGTTTCTTGGTTCTTAACCGACTATTTCTTGCCGCTACTCCCAATAATCAACGCACACATCGCCATCGCTACATCTTTCATACCTTCTATATGGTTGTGATTATTGAAATTGACCGCAAAAGCGAAGATCAAAAGCATCGCAGCTAATAGGTAGCAGGCCATTATTTTTTTCAGGTCAGCCAGGATACCGATAGCTGCAAGAATAAAAACAGCCCCGGTAATATAGATCCATAAACTTCCCGGTCCGGGAATAAACGCCGGTACACTCCTTCCCATACTATCGGCGTGCGTAAAATGCCAATACCCAAAATAGGCGATGATCAGTGCGAAAATTACTTCGGCCAACTTGGCTGGAATAAATGCTTTCATGTTGGTGGTTTTAAACGGCGGCTTAAATGATCTTGTAATTACGGTATTCAAACGGGCGTTTACCGATTATCTTCCCCAAAACCGTTTTCAAACGGTCTTTGAACCTGTACGTATTCTTTGAAACATCAAATTCGAATTTCCAGTTAATGCTTTTGATACGTTCCTCCATCACTTTGGGGTGAGTGCCTTTGAATTTGTGCAAGGCTTTCACCAACAAATAAGGTAATTCTTCCCGCACGACAAAATTGTCCTCGTCCCTCGGATTGTTATGATAGATCTTATCTTTCACCAGGAACTTCGCTTCCATAGTCCTGGGGGTTTGCACCCAGCCATAATGATGAATAACCGCCTTTAAGGGCTTTACCTGCAATTTTTTATTTTGCCCTTTACGAAAACCCTGCGCATCCTTGTACGACCAGATACTTTTATCATTTCTTACGATCCTTATTTCATGCGGGTACCAATGTCCTTCCGCACCGATATATTCATATGATCCGAAGAAATGAACATAATTAAACAGAAGGCCATCCACTTCTTTATGGTCCTTCCATTTTCTCATCGCTTCCAACGCTTCGGCGTACCCGTCCTCATGCATCACTTCGTCGCCCTGTATGTAAACGCACCAGTCCGCATCTGCGGGAATAGCCTGGAAGGCTTTGTCGGTTTCTTCGGCAAGCACGCGGCCCCCATCGCGGGTGTTCTCATTCCATACTGTATCGATTATTTTGACCTTGGGATCAATCGCGGCTACCAGTTCTCTGGTGTTGTCTTCCGATTTGCCAACTGCAACTATTACTTCGTCGCAAATAGGTAATATCGATTTCACCGCTTCAACGATCGGGTACTGGAATTTTACAGCATTCCGTATAAACGAAAACCCAACGACTTTCATGAATGTTTTTTAAATCGCTTCTTTAGGTTATTACAAACTTTCTGGCCGCATCTGCGGGAAGAACAACACATCCTGGATAGAGGGCTGATTGGTGAGCAACATAGAAAGCCTGTCGATACCGATACCAATGCCCGAGCAGGGCGGCATGCCATATTCCAGTGCGCGCAGGAAATCATGATCGATGAACATAGCTTCATCATCACCGCGCTCCATGAGTCTTACCTGGTCTTCAAACCGCTCCCGTTGATCAACAGGATCATTCAGCTCGCTGTACGCGTTTGCTATTTCTTTGCCATTGATCAGCAATTCAAATCTTTCCACCAGTCCCTGTTTGTCCCTGTGCTTTTTTGTCAGGGGGCTCATCTCAACGGGATAGTCAATAATGAACGTGGGTTGTGTATAATGATGCTCGCATTTGGCGCCGAAGATCTCATCGACCAGTTTGCCTTTTCCCATTTTTTCATCGACAGAAATATGCAATTGCTTACACACAGAACGAAGCTGGCCTTCATTCATCCGGCTTACATCAAAGCCAGTATGTTCTTTTATCGCGTCATAAATGGCGATACGTTTGAATGGTGCTTTGAAAGATATTTTTTTATCGCCAACTGTTATATCTGTGCTACCCGTAACATCTATCGCTGCTTTTTCCAGTAATTGCTCTGTGGTTTCCATCATCCACAAGTAGTCCTTATAGGCCACGTAAAATTCAAGAATAGTGAACTCGGGGTTGTGGGTCCGGTCCATTCCTTCATTCCGGAAATTGCGGCTGAATTCATATACCCAGTCAAATCCGCCTACGATCAGCCTTTTCAGGTAAAGTTCGTTGGCGATACGCAGGTAGAATGGGACGTCCAGTGCGTTGTGATGAGTGATGAAGGGACGGGCTGTTGCTCCGCCGGGGATGCTCTGCAGCACGGGTGTATCTACTTCCAGTGCATTGCGTTCATTTAAAAACTCGCGTATGGAATTGATAAGTTTTGTTCTTTTTACAAATGTCTCTTTTAACGCGGGGTTAATGATGAGGTCGGCATAGCGCTGGCGGTATTTGAATTCAGGATCCGTTACGGCATCAAAAGTTTGTCCTTCGGCTTCTTTTACGATCGGTAGGGGGCGAAGAGATTTGCTTAAAAGCGTCAGATCTTTTACATGAATGGATGTTTCGCCTGTTTTTGTAATAAAAACAAATCCCCTGATCCCGATAATGTCCCCGATATCGAGGAGTTTTTTCCAGACGATATCATATAAACTTTTGTCTTCACCCGGGCAAATATCGTCGCGTCGCAAGTAGAGCTGGATCTTTCCATGTGCATCCTGTATCACCGCAAAGTTGGCCTTACCCATATCCCGAACGCTCATGATACGGCCGGCAACACATATATCCGCGAATTCTTCCTTTTTTTCAGCGGTAAAATGTTCTTTAATATAGGCTGAGTTGCTGTCGACAGGAAACAACGCAGCCGGGTAGGGCTCGATACCCATGATTACAAGCTCATTTAGCTTCTCCCTGCGCAGGAGTTCCTGCTCGGATAGGTGTTGTGTAGGCATTAACTTTTCCATTTCAAAAGAGGCAGCAAAGGTACTTGTTAGCAGGCTAATAAGTAAAAATCCTGTTATATCAGCGAAAATTTTCTCAACCTGTAAACCGAAAGACTTAAAGAATCGTCAAATTGGCCATAGCCTGTTGTATTATTGGTAATCAGCAGGTAATTTGGCTCAATCTTTAAACTAATTATATGAAAATCTATCTGGCCGCATCCTTTATTTTTCTTTTTGTCGCTTCAGGCGAAGCTTATTCGCAGATAAAACTTCCCAAGATTTTAACGACTAAAAATTCCACTTCCGGGCTGACCGAAAATGAAGCCGGGCAGGGTATCAAAGAAGCGCTGACCCAGGGCGTTACCAATGCTGTACTGAACCTGAATAAAACAGACGGTTTCTTTGGAAGCGATATTTATAAAATGCTTTTGCCCCCTGATGCCAAGAAGATTGAGACCACTCTTCGTAAAATGGGAATGGGTGCGCAGGTAGACAAAGCAATCCTGGCCATCAACCGCGGCGCCGAGGATGCAGTGGGATATGCAAAACCCATTTTTATGGATGCAATCCGGGAAATGACACTTACTGATGCACTCAATATTGTTAAAGGAAAAAATGATGCAGCTACCCAGTATTTCAAGCAAAAGACCATGCAGAAACTGATCGATGCATTCAGACCTTCTGTACAGGCTTCATTGGACAAAGTAAGCGCTACAAAATATTATGCGGACCTGGTAAATACCTACAATAAGCTCCCGACCACGTTTAATAAAGTAAATCCTGACCTCACTTCATATGTTGTCAGCAAAGCGGTAGATGCGTTGTTTGACCAGGTAGCGAAGGAGGAAGCGAATATCAGGGCCAATCCTACCGCAAGAGCTACTGATATTTTGAAAAAAGTTTTTGGCAGCGTTGCTAAATAATGATCAAGAACCAAAAAGCAAGAACCAAGATCCAAATAAATTCGAAATAATAAATCCGAATGTCGAAAGGGCTCCCGATCATTCGGATTTATTATTTTTAGATTTGATCTTATTTGGTTCTTGATGCTTGGTTCTTGGTTCTTTTTCCTCTGTAGTGAATTCACAAGGTTTATTATTTCCCCTTTATCAAATATCCCAGCCTAATTCCGAAATAGTGGCAAGTTGATTTTATTGTAACATCATCAAATTTCTGGGGACTGAGATTCCTTAATCCCTGGTTGAAGGTTACGGAAAGAAAGATCCCGGCGGGTAATTCATAACCGGCGAGCAGGTTGACACCAAAATCAAGTTGCCTCATTGCATCTGTTTCTTTATTGCCAAGCGGTACATCTTCTTTTTTTGTTTCACCATTTTCATTTGTTTTCTGATGACCTTCCATAGCTTGAAAGACTGAAGCCCCAGCGCCAATAAAGCATCCGTTAAATTTATAAACCAGGTTTAACGGTATCTCGATATAATTAACTGTGAGTATCGTCTTGTAAGTCAAATTGCCAATAGATTCCTTATTTAATGATCCTTTCTGCGTCCAGTTGACCCCGGGCTGAAGAAAAAGGTTTTTACCAACAGGGACATCGACGAGAATTGCAACTGTAATGCCCGTTTTTATATCACCACGGTAGGTAGAACTATTGGTACTACTTTTTATTTT
>DASSFT010000509.1:0-9746 GCA_035694045.1 Chitinophagaceae bacterium | reverse complement strand
TCACCTCTTATTCGGAAGGTAGTCGTTCGACTGCACCGAAAACCATTTGGAATATGACCTCGCACGACGCCGGAAGTCACGGTACGAACATTGTTCGAGCTTTACTTCCAGGTCGACGATTCCCATTCCCTAAATCTCTCTATGCAGTTGAAGATGCATTGCGCTTTTTCGTCGCCAATAAACCGCAAGCTGTAGTTCTCGATTTCTTTTCCGGTTCTGGCACCACCGCCCATGCCGTGATGCGCCTCAACAAGCAGGATGACGGTCTTCGCCAATGCATCATAGTGACCAATAACGAAGTTGGAGTGGACGAACAAAAAGCACTGCGTCAAAAAGGCCTGCGTCCCGGTGATCCAGAATGGGAAAAGTGGGGTATCTGCAACTATATCACCAAGCCGCGTGTGGAAGCCGCCATCAGTGGTAAAACCCCGAATAACGAGCCTATCAATGGTGATTATAAATTCACTGACAAATTCCCGATGTCTGATGGATTTGAGGAAAACGCCGAGTTTTTTACACTGACTTATGAGACCCCGGTCGCCGTCAGTTACCAGACAGCCTTCGCACGCATTGAACCTCTACTATGGCTGCGTGCTGGCTGTATAGGCCGCCGCATCGATAAAGTATCCACAACGGGCTGGGCTGTGACTGAGGCTTACGGTCTGCTGGTGGAGTTGGACAAAGCGACGGATTTCCTCAAAGCTGTGCGCAAGGCAAAGTCACTTCGGATAGCTTACATCGTTACCGACGATGAACGACGTTTTCAGTCGCTTGCACGGCGTTTGCCTGAGGGCGTCGAGGCAATCCGACTGTATGAATCATACTTAACCAATTTCGCATTCACTAACGGAGAATACGCATGAAGTTTACACTGAAAGATTACCAGGATGATGCAGTCCGTGACGTGCTCTCAAATTTGCGAATGGCGCACGACGACTGGCATGGCAGATACAAACGCAAGAGCGCCTTTTCGCTGACAGCTGCAACTGGCGCAGGTAAGACAGTGATGGCAGCGGCTGTGTTCGAAGCGCTGTTTCATGGCGATGACGGCTTTGATTTCGACCGTGATCCCGGCGCAGTGGTGCTTTGGTTCAGCGATGATCCATCCTTAAACGAACAGACACGCTTCAGGCTAATGGAGTCTTCCGACCGTCTAAGGCATACAGACTTAGTGGTGGTAGAAAACACCTATAATCGCTCCAAGTTTGATCCCGGAAAGATCTATTTTCTAAACACGCAAAAGCTCAGTAAGAAAAGCCTTCTTGTTCGCGGCTTTGATGGCGATGCCCAAGATGACCAGTATGAAGGCACATTCCCCGAAATGCGGCCTGACTTGAGAAGCCACACTATTTGGGACACAATCCGCAATACTATCGAAGACCCAGCGCTAACACTTTATTTGGTGCTCGATGAAGCACACCGTGGTATGGGTAAGGAAAATGGAGAAAAATCCACCATAGTAAAACGTCTTATCAATGGCGAAAAAGGCGTACCCGGTATTCCGATTGTTTGGGGCATATCTGCTACTGTGGATCGTTTCAACAAGGCAATGGAAGGTGCACAAGGTCGCAGTTCTCTGCCAGCTGTAACCGTAGACGCAAGTCGCGTACAAGATTCTGGCTTGTTGAAAGACACAATTGTGTTGGACATTCCCGACGAAGCGACAGGTGATTTCGATACTGTCTTGGTACGCCGTGCTGCAGACAAGTTGCGCGAGTCTACGCATGAATGGACTGCCTACACTACGCAACAGGAAACTGGTGAAACCGTTCTCCCATTGATGGTATTACAAGTACCAAACACACCCAACCCATCAGATATCGGTCGTGCACTTGATACAATTTTCGAGCAATGGAGCGATTTGGAAGAAACATCCGTGGCACACGTGTTCGCGGAACAC
Source organism: Chitinophagaceae bacterium (assembly GCA_035694045.1). Lineage (GTDB taxonomy): Bacteria > Bacteroidota > Bacteroidia > Chitinophagales > Chitinophagaceae > VBAT01. The sequence goes on along the minus strand of DASSFT010000509.1, from coordinate 7,846 downwards.
AAGACGCTAACGTTTGGCAAGTATTCGGTGCCTTACATCGAACCGCAGCGTGTACAAGACAATACTTCTATTCGGGTTCTGATTGCTAAGGATGCCATCAGCACCGGGTGGGACTGCCCTCGTGCCGAAGTAATGGTGTCCTTCCGGCCTGCAAGTGATCAGACCTACATTGCGCAGTTGCTCGGACGCATGGTGCGCACGCCTCTTGCACGTCGCATCCCTGGCAACGACAAGCTCAACTCTGTTGATTGCTTGCTGCCGAAGTTTGACAAGAAGACAGTAGAGGCAGTTGTCAAAGTACTTCGAGAAGGGGGTGGTGATACACCACCGACCGGGCGCATTCTCATCAACCCCAAAGAGATGAAGCCTAATCCATTTGTGCCGCAAGCGGTGTGGGACAAATTTGTCTCGCTGCCTTCGCAAACCCGTCCACAACGCGGCGCAAAGCCGGCTATCCGTTTGACCGCATTGGCCCATGAACTGTCTTCCGATGGGTTGCTGCCAAGTGCAGGCGGCAAGGCACACGCAGCTATGCATAAAGTGCTGGATAACTTCATAGCTCAACACAAAGAGGCATTTGCCCTAAAACGTGCAATGGTGATGACTGTTGAAGGCCGCACAATCATTGCTGATTTGCCAAGCGGCCTCACTCACGATGATAGTTTCGTGGCTGAAGCCGATGACGCAGTAGTAAATGATGCGTACCGGCGGACGGCTCGAATCATTAGTCCAGATATTGCGCGGACGTACACGGCCGAAAGGGCGAAACGCAAACCTGAGGCAGAGGAAGATTTCGATGATGCATTAATTGAGGCGCGTGAGGATGTAGCTGCCTTGCATCTACTGGAGAACTTGCAAATCCTTTTCGATGCCGAAGCAAAAAAACTTTCCGATGCTTGGTTTGATGAGTATCACGACCGCATAAAAGAACTTCCGCATGATCGGCAAGAAATTTACCGGCAGATCGTGGCGCTTAGCACCGAACCACAGGATGTGGATTTAGCTCAGCCCGTGTCGCGTTTCGAGGCAACAAAGGTTAGAGAGGTAGATGGTTCCGAAGCGGATATCCCAACCTACAAACTACATTTGTTGTCCGATGAGCATGGCTCGTATCCTGCCGAGTTAGGTGATTGGGAGGACAAGGTTCTACAGGCTGAAATGAAACGGGATGGCTTTAAGTTCTGGTATCGTAATCCTAACCGTCCCAGCCAGGACTCCTTAGGCATTGCTTATATAAATGATGATGACACAAAGATCTTAAGGCCGGACTTCATCTTCTTCGCTGAGCAAGATGACGAGATTGTGGCCGATATAATTGATCCGCATAGTTTCCATTTGGCCGATGCATTGCCCAAATTGCAAGGCTTGGCTGGTTACGCTGAAACTCATTCACAGTTTTACCGCAGAATCGAAGCTGTTGCAGAAGTGGACGGGCGTCTACGTGTACTGAATCTGAACAATCAGGATGTTCGGAAAGCCATATCGAACGCAACGAGCGCCGAGTCACTGTATAAAAGCGCAGTGGCAGTAAACTACGCGTAGCTTTTCTTCATACTCACAAACAGACAAAGGTTACAGATAGTGGCGTGCTCTGGCTAAGAAGAGGCCTTTGTTATGGCTGTGTAGTTACTGTTGTTGCAGCATCGAGTTTTTTAAACAAGTATGAAGCGAGACTCAAGATCTCGATGCATTCCTCTTCGTCGAACTTCCAAGTCTTGGCGGTCTCATGGGATGTTGGGTTACGAAGCCCTCGCATAAGTCCTGCAGATAAAAACTTTATGCCTTCCTGTTCGTTTATCTCGCTCTCGGTTTTATAGGCATTAATCCGAAGTGGCCCCTTGTCACTAAATGCCCAAAGCATCAGGGCCTGCCCATCCAACTGACTTCTTGCTTTCGCTTTCACCGCATTGTTATATGCCTTACATACTTCGTTTACAGCAGTAGTGTAGTGCCCCTGATCAAAAAACTTTTCTCCGTGACTAAGGACTTCGGCATGAAAAGTTCGGTGCTTCAGTAGTTGTTGAGGCTTTGCTGCTGGGACAACTTCACTGTTGTAGCCTCCACCTTTAAGTATCTTGGTAACCTCAGCAGCATCTGGTGGTGTTCCCCAAATTTCTTCAATAAGCCTGAGGATATCACCGACTTTTTCTTCATCGGACCCTTCAGTGTTGGCTATAGTCATCACAAAGTTGTAGATGATGGCATAATTTCCAGACATAGTTTGATGGTCATAATGCGACTCTGGGTTATAGTCAAATAGAGACTTCCAACATCTGGCGAGGTGCTCTGGTGTCCAATGAGCCAAATTACCCGGACTTGCATATTTGTCTGCCATCTTTTTGGCAATGTAGTTCCATCTTATCATGGCGCTGCAGTATAGCTTGGTAAGTTATGCATAATATCGAAAGGGATGCAGCTGCGAGAAAACATTAGAGTTCCGGTGCATCCTCCGAGCTAAGATTGTTTACCAGTCCCAAACTCCTCATGTAGGTAAGAGTTACCGTCATCGAACTATGGCCCATTGCTTGCTGAACCTTGTAAAGGTCTTTCGTTTTCATGTAAAGATTGATGGCGGCCGTATGCCGGAAGGAGTATAACGTGTGCTTTTCCCCGACGATATTCTTTTCTACTAAGTCTTCTTTTATCCGGGACCAGGCTGTGTTGAAGTATGACTCATTATATATGTCACAGCTTCCTGTGAAAAGGTTGGCGTCTCCATCTATTTCGTGCATGTTGGTTTGAATGATGACATCACGTACATATTGCGGGACGAACACAGTTCTTATCCTACCGCTTTTGTTCTCGTCACCACTCAGAGAAATCGAACTCAGATCCGAGTTCAGGTCACGCCGAAACAGTTGACGTATCTCCCGATGCGGACGAAGAAAACAACCATACATAAGCAGAGCACATAGATGCAAGTTGCTGTGTTCGTCTTTTAGTACCTGCAGCACCTTGCGTAGTTGTTCCTTCGTATATGCCTGGTGCAGTGTAGCCTTTTCTTTCAGTCTTGGCGTCGATAGGACAGGGTTTTGCAAGAGCTCTTTGCTTTTGACCATGCATGAGAATATACCGCTAAGTGTCCTGCGTTTGTTCATGTAGTAGGTAGCTGAGTGGTTATACTGCTTCAGAAACTCTTCGATGGTTTCCGAACCAATATCTGTCAGCGGTGATGCAAGAAGATTATTGTCCTGCAAATAGTCAAGAAACTCGTTGCCCACTTTTTCTATGTCACGTTTATACAGGCTGCTTATATCACGGCGATCAAACTCAGCGAGAAGATTCTTGAAGCGAGTACCTGCAGTTTGTACCGGTGCGATATTTACCGGCTTATTGTTTTTCATCTCCGGGGTCCAGCCGGACTCAAGTTTCTTGCGCAGGTTATAGCATAGCGACTGCAGTGCCCTGTTACGTTCTTTGATTGACTTGGAAAGGTTAGGGTAGCAGAGAAGATCGAGGGCTTTACCGTTATAAAACCGGTAGCGTTTGCCGTGGATATAGACTTTTACATAGGATCGGACTTGCAGATTGTCGCAGGTGATAATTTCGGGTTCGGTGTGCATGTTCTGCTGGGTTTGCTGACGCATCCGCTGACGCAGATGGTCTGGCTAATCCCTGGAATGCAGGACTGGCGTCGGTAGAGCAAAGGACTGAAAATCCTTGTGTCGGCGGTTCGATCCCGCCCCACACCACGAAGAAAATGAAGCGATTATAACAAAAGTTGTAATCGCTTTTTTCTTATTGGTACAACATAGGTACAACATTTTGTCCGACCAACTCACCTTGCTTATTTAGGGAGACGGTAATCTGGGAAAGTGCTTTCATGTCCCTCAACGTTTTCAAAAACTGTCTTGAAAATTTCCAATCGGGTATCTGGATCGAAGGTCATGTTGTTATCACGTTCAGTTCCGTGGATATACATTTCCCAATCTTCGGCGGAAACTTTATGCTGATTGTCAAATAACAACTTTGCAAGTTCTTGTTCGGCATCGGAAGCCTTCAACAAGTCTGTCCATTTTTTAAAGCCAACCAATATCGCAATGTAGTGTTGGGCTTTCATCAGGCTGAAATCGTCTTCATTAATATCGTAGTCCAATATGAGACTTTCTATATCAAAGTATTTTGGATCATACTCGTAATCACCAATAGCTGCATCCGGTGATTTCTTTTTTGTTTGATAATCTTTGAAAAGGTTTTTTGCCTGGAGTTTGAAAAATTCAATGTGGGTCATAATATAATCTTTTTATGTTACCCAGGCTTATTATCTAAAATATTTCGCGTTCGTAATCTTTGGTTAGATAAAAAGCCTGGAAAAAAGGTTATATTATCTATTGGCTGATGAAATCTTTGCACGAACGAGCAGGCTTGCCAATAAGCCTATTGATATAAAATTATAGAATATCCCCTTTAAACCAATGGGAGAATTAAATTGGACCGGGAATTTTTATCAAGGATTTGCATCAATCCTTCTGTCGGCGGTTTTATCCCGCTCCACACCACGAAGAAACACAGGCGGTTGTGAATACAATTCATAGCCGCTTTTTCTTTTGCTACTACATAGGTACAACAATTAGGCAGGTCCCAGCAAATACTCAGCTACTGGTTGATTTTAATAACAGGTATAGGCGATTATCGCCGTTCAAATGTGTCAAATGAATTTTACCTTTGGATATAAATAAAATCTTATGCTGTCTGAGGGCGAGTTCATTACTAAAGTTAAAGAGATGAAAACTCCGATTCAAAGTAAACGAGGTGATGCATTTTATGATCGTTTTGAATTGAAGGGCGACACTCTACATTTTGTTCGTATTAAAACAGGAAGACAATGGAGTTTGGATTTAAAACAGTTATATAAGGTATATAAAACCTCTGACTACATTGATACCACCGTTGTCAAAACTAAAACCGGCCGCCGCGTGAGTTCGCCTTCTGTTGCTATTCTAATGGCGATTAAATGCATTGACAATAGCGGATACCGCATAGCTTAAGAGTCGGAAACAGTCTGGTGATTCTTTGTTTTTAAGCGAGTAGTCTTTATTAAATTATAGGCTTTGTTGATTTCTGTAGTGATCTTATTCTTAACTTCTTTATCGTGCGGGCTTTTGTCAGGGTGGTTCTCCTTCACTAGTTTACGCCAAGACTTATTTATTTCTTCATCTGTAGAATCTGGGGTCACAAGTAATATTTTGTACGCTTTGTTTAATTCATCTTCAAGCACAAATTGATGTTTTTTTGCGGATTCGTTCCACTCTTTGATTTTTAAGACACTCTCAAAAAAATGAAGAATCTTCAACGCCTTTATCAGATGCATTCCCTCGACAAATGTTTCTAATCCAGTTCGTGCATTTTTTGTCACGATTCCATGCAGCAATGCGGTCCCTGCAGTAAGAAGGGTCAGGGTTCCATCTAATTTTACATTCGTGTTCTTAATCTCTACATTTCCGGGATGATAACCAATTAAAAGCCCGTTCCTAAAGAGATAGTATCCCGGATATATTGTACGTGTGCGAGGTAGACCTAGGTTTGGTATCCACTTAGTAACGAATTCTGCAATTTCGACGTTGGTGTATCTTACTCTGCTAAGGTCAAGTACGCCGGTAGTTACACCATCTTTATATTTGTCTTTAAGTGACTGTTTGAGATATTTATTAAACCTCAGACCTATTCCTCGTTGCGCATATAAAACGCAAATGCTACTTGAGGAAATAAACTTTTTTAAAGAGCTTGCAGTTGTTGATTGGTCTTTCCGCATACAGATAGTTTCTGTAGTCGCCCTAAAATTTGGTCCAATCTTCTGATTTAGGACAAAATGTCATTTTACACTTAGAAGAGCAACGTTATTGACAAGACGACCATTTAGCCGCTTTTAAATTTTTGCCGTTGAAAAGCAAAGGGCCAAGCAGGAGGCATCCCGCCTCCACACCGCGAAGACTCAACGTGATGTTGCGTCATTTTTATTGAGATATAATACTAAATTGATTTTCACCCTTGATTCTTTCAAGCTCTACTCCAATAGGAAGATTCAAATAGGGAATGATTGCACTGTCGTAATTAGCGATCGTATTAATATCGTAAAAGGTTGAATTATTCGAGTCGTCAATATATTCCTGCGTTTCTGATCCAGACAAAAATCGCCAACCACTATCACCTTCGTCAATGGGCTCTTCCCTATACATTAAGCCTACAGGCTCTACATTGACTGTAATTTTATCTGTCGCTAAACAAGCCCGTAGCCAGGGGTAATTTGTTTAATTTCTCCCGCCGAAAGTTTGAAGTATTTTTCTTTTGACATGTGCCTTTATTAATCACTGCCAATATAAGCAAATCAACAAAGGGCTGAAAATCCCCGTCCGACTGGTGCCCCAAAGCGACTGAGGAACGAAGTCTGCTTTGGACACGAAAGTGATTATGACGTAATTTCAGGATCGCTTTTTAAAATATTGACGTTTAAATCGCCCACTATGAATTTTCAAAAATTAGTTCCGAATGTGTTTTATACCAATATAAACGACGCACTAAAATTGTTTGTTGATTGTCTTGAATTTACTATTGGACACAGCGAATTAAAATCACATCAGCCATTTTGCGTCATTGAAAAAAATGATTTGAGAATAAATCTATTTCAGAATGAAGAACTAGCAAAAGAACATAACCCCGAGTTCAGGTTGGTTACAAATGATATCGAAGGGGTTTATAAAAAAATCTCAGCAACTTATCCGGAATTTTTACACCCAAATCTCAAAGAAATAACCCTTCGCCCATGGGGAGCTAAAGAGTTTGCTTTAAAGGATGGACAGCTGGGGATCGTGATACAGCAGTGGTAATATGCATAACAGCGCAAAGGATTTCCCCAGACTTTGACCCAGTATCAAATCGGCGGGAATCAACAACAACGGCGTAAATGGTAGGTGCGAGATGGTAAAGTGAAACTATTTGTTAGAGATAAGTTTTCGCAACTCTTGTTTTGTTGAGTGGCTTATATATTTTTCGGCCCATGTAAAGCCGCAATAGAAATCCATAAGAAATATAATATCCCTTATCGCATTTAATGTCTCATTGAGCATTTCGTGGCGTACCGGTAAGGCTTGTCCATGTACGATCCTGTTCCGTAATTTTATGCCATTTGCCAATGCTTCCATTATAGAAGGTGGTGGTGGGAGAACCTTTCCGCCAATTTTTGCTTTAGCATGAAACGTGGGAAGTAATTCTATTAGTAATTTTTTCAAGGGAGGCGATTGTTTGTTATTAATATACCAAGATGGTCGTTGAGTTTCTGGTAGAAGTTCTCCGACGCAATGTTTAAAAGCTGTTTCAGCGGCGGCAATCGCAATTACCAAAGAACTTCGAGGGTGGTCAGATGACTGTTTCCAAGCTTCTGCAAATAAGCTATGAGCAAGAGGTACAGTTTGCCCACTTTTGACAAGCTGAATAACTGTCGGGATAAATGAATCAGGGATAGTGGTGTCAATAGCTGTTGTAATATACGATAGGCCCAAATGTATTTGGTCTGGAAAAGTCCGCCAACTTTCCTGATCAAAGGAAAATTGATAGCCTCTAAAATAGCGGATGGGTTCATGACTAAACCTCCCTCGCATCCATAGAAAAATTTCAATGGTGCGAATTGCGTAATCATGCAAATAGTCATGCATCTGGTCTACAAAAGAGTTTATTTCCTCGGGAATTTTAGTTTTGATTTCTTTAAAAAATGATAATTGAGTTTCGGAAATTGAATGCTGTGTAGTCACAACACACATTAAGTCAGTCTTGTTTATACCCGACTTTATTTCATTTTCAAGAAGAGGGCGTAATATAAAAGTCGTTGGATATTTCAATGTATCTGACTCCC
>DASSFT010000508.1:0-4027 GCA_035694045.1 Chitinophagaceae bacterium | reverse complement strand
CTTAATATCACGTTATTGGCGTCCCGGCTGATTGATTGTGCAGGATCACCCGACGTAGAAGGTAGTTTGGCGATCAGTTCATCCAGCTTTGTCTCGAGAACGTTGACCGTGACATTATTCTTTTTTAATAAATATTCAACAGGCGAATCCTGTTGTTCCAGCAACGCTTTAAGGAGATGTTCCGTTTCAATGTTCGGATTCCGGGCGTTGAAAGCCAATTGCTGGGCCTGTTGGAAGACCTCAGCTGCTTTTATGGTAAAATTTCCTAAGTTCATAATATTGTTTTAATTCGATTGCGCTGATAATGATTCGTGGGTCGCCGGCGTTAAGGAAACCGGTAAATTGCGGGTGGATCGTTTATGCCCCAAAATTTCGTTGCGTCGTAGCGTGAAATCTTGAAATCTGCCAGTCCGTTCAAATATTCAAATAGCTTTAAACATTAATATCAAATTACACTCCAAGCCAAAAATCCCCGTAAGAATGTCATACAAATTTTATTTATCCTGCCTCAAGAGCAGTATCCTGGGAGGAGTCCTGTTATTCTTTCAGCCCGTTTTCGCACAGACTGATTTTCACGACCTTGACCAGGAATGGCAGTCCCGCCAAAAACTGCTGGGTAAGGATGCGGTCTTCCTACTTTCAAATAAAGACACCTTACTATTCAAGAGAGAAGCCGGCGATTTTAATGCCAAAACCGTAGCCCCAATCGCCAGTTGCAGCAAATGGTTGACCGCTGCCTTGCTTATGATCTTTGTAGATGAGGGTAAAATATCGCTGGACGACAAAATAGGTAAGTGGCTGCCCGAGTTTGACCGGTATGGAAAAAGTTATATAACTGTGCGGCTTTGCCTTTGTCATGAAACCGGGATCAAGGATGATAATTCCCTCTTAAAAAAGATGTTTGAACGAAGAAAATACTCTTCCCTGGAGCAGGAAGTGAACAGCTTTGCTGCCAGGGAAATCCGCGTCAATGCTGGTGAAGATTTCTGGTACGGCAATATTGGATTGAACATAATTGGCCGCATTCTCGAGGTAATCAGCAAAAAAAATTTTGATCTCCTTATCAAACAAAAACTATTCACGCCCATGGCCATGCGGAAGACCAGTTTTTCCACACTGGATGGCAGCGCGATTAATCCTTCGGCTGGTGCCGTTTCCTCTGCTGAGGAATACATGAAATTTTTGATGATGCTATTAAACAAGGGCAAGTCAAATGGCAAACAGATACTCAGCGAACAGTCGGTGGAAACATTGAAGCAGGTCCAAACCAATTCCATGAAGATCGCTTATGCACCCAAGGCTGCAGAAGGTTTTGGCTATGCATTGGGAAGTTGGGCGGCCGAACAAAAAGATGGTAAAGCAACGGCCCTTGCCAGCCCGGGATTATTCGGCACCTGGCCCATGGTAGATTTTTGCAGGGGCTATGCCTATATTGTTTTTGTAAAAAACCTGCTGGGAGAAGAAAGAGCCGATGCGCACATGGGGTTGAAAAAAGTAATTGACTCACATATGCCATCAACGTGTCAATAGGGAGCATCGATAGCCCACAGAGCACCGCAGAGAATACGCAGAGGACCACAGAGATGGATGAAATAACTTTGGGGTTCTCGTTTTCCTTTCGTGACTCTCTGTAACCTGTAAGATTAATAGACCACAGAGAATACGCAGAGGACCGCAGAGATGGATGAAATAACTTTGTGGTTCCCGTTTTCCTTTCGTGACACTCTGTAACCTGTAAGATTAATAGCCCACAGAGGACCACAGAGAATACGCAGAGGACCGCAGAGATGGATGAAATAACTTTGTGGTTCTCGTTTTCCTTTCGTGACACTCTGTAACCTGTAAGATTAATAGCCCACAGAGGACCACAGAGAATACGCAGAGGACCACAGAGATGGATGAAATAACTTTGTGGTTCTCGTTTTCCTGTAGCCTGTAAGATTAATAGCTCACAGAGCATCGCAGAGAGTACGCAGAGGACCGCAGAGATGGATGAAATAACTTTGTGGTTCTCGTTTTCCTGTAGCCTGTAAGATTAATAGCTCACAGAGGATCGCAGAGAGTACGCAGAGGACCGTAAAGATGGACAATGAAATAACTCTATGTTTATGAGATACGAAAGAAAAACGGAGCCTCTTGCCCCAAGACATGTCTACTATAAAAGGATTGCACGCAACCTCGTTTGGGTCGCCATTGTAATTGCCATCATGCTGGTAATAGGAACGATAGGCTATCATTGCGCCACAGAACCATTTACTCCCTGGCTGGATGCCGTGCATAATTCATCGATGATTTTGAGTGGCATGGGGCCCATCGTAACAGGAGGATTTACTTCGGGCGGCAAGATATTCTCATCCTTTTACGCGCTGTTCAGCGGAATTGTATTTGTAGGAACAATGGGATTTGCCCTGATGCCTGCCATTCACCGGATGTTTCACAAACTGCATTTGCAGGAAAAATAAACGCCTGGATGCTATTCGCTTTTTATCAATACAACCTTATTCCGGTCGGCTTTATACACCGCGTCATAGAATTTTACAAGGTCGTTATAGTTCTTCGCAGGAAAATTGCCGCTATATTTTTCGATGCTGCGACAATAGAAAAGTTTATTATCCTTTAACCTGACCGAGCAGTTGTATTTTCCAAATTTTGTATCAATTGAAATGTCCTGCGGCATGGCCTCAGGATTGTATCCTTTCGGAATTTCTATTTCAACGCTGTCTACATCTTTATAAGCCATCGTCAGCTCCAACGGATATTTCCTCGCGGTATCGACTGGAAGTTTGCGATAGCTTTTTGTCATAATATTAGGAACAATAAAAAGCCGGCGACCGGTAATCGTTGCATAATTGGTTACCAGGATATCCAGGGATTCATCAATGCTGGGAACGGAAGACCTGTTTTCTTTATAGTCAAAGCTATTGATCTCGTAGGTAGGCAAATCCAGTTCTTCATGCAGATACTCCTTTACCCTGTCCCTCGACACATTATTGATAAGTCCATGTATGTTGTCCTGCTGCAATGCCTGGTAACGAGTAAGAGCCTTCAACTCCAGGTTCCCTTCTTCCTGCAATACTGCAGTTATTTTCCGCACTTGCGTGTTTTGCTGCAGACCATAGGCGGGAGTATGTACCAGCTTGCCCCCGTTTTCATCAATGGCCAACGCATAACGATCGCAGGTAAAACTGCCGAGATAACCAGCAGGCAATGTCTGGTTGGTACACTCGAGCCACATAGTGTCTTTGTCGAGCGGTACACACAAAATAATATGGTCAAACTGGGAAGTAGAAAAATCGGGCATAAAGAAATACTTGCCGGTCCCGGCCCGGATCTGTGTGTAACAGGACCTGATATTGGCTTCTTTCAACAAAGAATACATGTAATTGCTCAGTGCTTTACAATCCCCATAAGATTTCGAGGCAACATAAGAGGCAGCAAAGGGCTGCCATCCCCCGATCCCCAGTTGAATGCTGACATACCGGGTGGTTTTTTGAAGATATTCATAAAGCAACCGGATCTTTTCCCGTTTATCGCTGACACCGTCCACCATCGCATGCACTTTTTGTTTTACTTCCTCTGGTAAAACATCTCTTCCGCTGTTGAGCAGCACCTGGAACTGGCCCAGTTCCTGCCAGGTAGCTGATGCCCCCTTATAGTTCCCCAGCTCAAATTTATCCGGGCTGAAAAAAATACAGGTAGTGAGGTAAGGAAAATCAGGTGCTGCATATTCTTTTATGATCGCCGGCAGGTTACTCACCTGCCATACATATGACTTCCTGTTATCAGCTTCATTGATCGTCGGTTCGCCATTATAGTTAAAAGATTTGTAGCGGAAGGTGAACCAGGAAGGGCATTTAATCGACAACGTACTTTTTTCCACGGCATATTTTTCGTAAGGCTGCGGAAACCAGCGTGGGAACATGAATGTATTGTTGAATTCGATCGTGACCTCGTACTCCACTGTATAAGGATAGTTCTTGTAATAAAAGTTGTGGACCTTTACCCGGTCGTCTTCCATGAGGCTTAT
>DASSFT010000507.1:0-5469 GCA_035694045.1 Chitinophagaceae bacterium | reverse complement strand
CTGAAGGAAACAACAGTAACCATGCAAATAAAACGGAAACATACAGTAAACCCCAAAAGCATCCGGAATACAAAAGTCTTCGTTGAAGTCCGGGTCTCAACCAGGCTATCAATATGCAGCCGGTAAAAAGTCCCACCGGTAAGCTGATCATCATGTTGAGATTTATTAGAAGATACAATCCAAGTGATATCACCAACACAGAGCTGAGTGCGAGAACATTTCTTACATCAATGGTATTTGCCTTTTCGTTCCTTCCGTCCTCTCTTGCCGGGTAAAGAACTGAGGCAACGCCGCCGAATGAAAATCCGAACAATATCCCTTCAATACCGACCGGCATTGAGAATAATGTTTGCGGATGCCAATAAGAGGGTTGAGAATAATAGTCAAAAAATGCAAAGGGAAGAACCGCCAGGCTCATGGTTAACATTTTTTGTCGTTCCTGTTTGCGGAAAGCAAAAATGATACACCAGATAAACACCCACATAACTGCTAATGCAAAATACGGTGGCATCTCTTTTGGTTGATTCGTTTGGTGACGACTGGTTAGTAAAATACTAATAACCTGTCAACATTCATAGTATTTAGCGACAGCAATTTATTTCTTTAGGAAATAATGAATCACATTCTCATGGGCTCGTGCCTCTTCCCGGTTTGATCCAGCGCTGCTTTTAATCCCCTGGCAAGTTGCTCAGCATTGCCTACACCCCAGTAATGAAGAAAAAATATCTTGGGCTGCTCGTGTACCATATGATTGTGAACGGCGACAACTTCAATACCATTTTCAATAAGTGCTTTGATAACAGGAGCGACTTCCTCTGCCAGCATTGCAAAATCACCGGCTACTGCGGCATGGTCAGGACTACCCTGGAAAGCAGCCCAGGTATTGAACCCGGCGTAAGTTGTGATTGTTGCTCCATGCTCTTTTAAGGAAACATCAGGGCGGCCTATCGTGTATTTGTATACGCCCTTGCTCATCTCACCCGTATAACCTAAAATATCATCCAGCTTTTTATTGTCGATGCTGTAGGCAACATTGGCGACAGAAGAGGAAGCGGGGTTATGACCTCTTGATTCTGCCACTTTATCCAATACAGCTTTTGCTTTCCGGGCTATTTCATCCGTAGCGCCTGCTCCCCCAATATGCATATATAGAATGTTCGGGTGATTGCGCACGAAATGATTATGGATGGCTGTAATAGTCAGTTGCTGTTTTATTACTTCCTGCTGAACCGGTTTAAGATCATTTTCAGTGAGTACAATATCTCCCATAATCATCGTTCCGTTTTTTACAGGGGTAAAAACTATCCAGGTCCCCAATCCCATGGGAGGGATGATCTTAAATCCATCTACTTCTACATTGAGATCGTTTTGCGGGATCGTGATTTTGTATTCGCCGCTATTGTACTTGCCTTTTATCCCTGTAATCTTTTCAATCGCGAGCGTGTCCACTCCCAGCGACTTCTTTTTTTGACCCAGGACATTCAGAAAGTTCATAAGGGCTATACTAAAACATAAGGTTCGTAAGAGGTAGGAAATTTTTGTATTCATATTCAATCCACGGTTTGCTTTCAGGAAATTGAATATAAAGTTACTTCAGTTTATCATAGCAATAATGTATTGATATTTTCCCCCGGACTCAGTTTCTTTGAGTGTTAGTAAAATCCTGGTGATTGGCTGATTACGCCAGGTCACCTTCAATCCCTGGTCTTCTTCGGTGATCAACGGAATTACTTCCTTTGTAACCTGCCATTCTTTACCATACTGTAGTGAAATCTTTTTCCCATGGGCCGTTGTAAAAACGATCGATCCCGGTGTGCTGATATCTGCATCACAAACGGTCATAAATGTTTGGGTCACCGACACGGCAGCTTTCGCCTGGAAACTGTCATTAATGACTACTGTTTCTTTGCCCGCAGTGATCGTTCTTTTCCAAGTTGCAAGACCGGCACCGGCGGTATAAGCTGAAGCTATATTCATTTGAAGGATCGCAGCATTCTTGTCTTTTTTAAAGAGCACATTATGTGCTGCGAAATCGGCACCTTCTGATTGCTGCACACCGTTTATAACAGGCAGGTTGTGATAGGCGGAAGTATTGTTCCAGATTGTATAGCGGTCTTTGGAGAATGTTTTCGCCGTATATGTCCCGGAACCAACATCAATGATCACGGGGTCGCCACTGGCATAAATAATAAAATCACCCACATCGTTGTGGTTATGGCTTTCCCCATTATGTCCCCCATGGGCTGCTACAAATAATCCATTGGATAATCTTTCCGTCATCAATTGCACATTGGGCAACCAGGACGCATTATTCTCGTGAAATACGGCAGGATCACGTGTAACCGATGTAAGATGGACCAGGTCATACATAGCCCTCGAACGATGAAAAGTTGAGTTGATGTTATTGGCCCCATTTCGGAATAGCCAGGCACCAAAGCTGCTGAGCGTTTCATCCTTTACAGACTTTCCGAATCTCCAGACCATCACTGCTTCAGGGTATACTTCCGGGTGCGAGTCGGCTACATCAACATAATAATTACCACTGATATGGGCGCGAGAAATGTAGGCGCCCATATTCCGGATGATTGCCTGCTGGTAAATATCAATGCCGCCTTTACTCGCACTGGCAAGCAGGTCCAACACATCCAATACACAACCGGTACCGAATGTCCAGTAATGCGGTCCTTCTTCACAGCCACCATCGTCACCGATACCATTAATATACTGGTCAGTGAGTTTAATGGCTTTCGAAACATATTTCTCTCTCCTTCCGGGATCTTTTTCAAGCAACAAGACTGCGGAAAGGTAATTCGACATGATCCAGGGCGTCCAGTTATTCAGTTTTGCAGTTGTATCTCCATAATGCATCCATTCGTATTTGGCTTTTTGCATCGGGATAAAAACGCGGCGATTGACCTCGTGGTAGATGCGTCGGCGAATCAACGGGGAAACGCTGTCAAGTTGAGGGCCAGTAAAATAATCGGCAAAGGCCAGGGTGGCTGCCGTCTCGGCGGCAAAAAGATCTACCACGGGGTCTTCCACATCGGGCAATCCTGTCCCCGCTTTTTGTAAAAACAAATGAGCGCTGGCTCCCCAGAAACTTTCCTCAGAGATAGACCAGATACCATCAATGATCGCATCGATAAATCGTTTTTTGCCTTCGATCGATTCTGCCAATACAAGGTTCCATAACCGGTTGCGCTTGGCAAATACGATATTTTCATAACGGGTCCTGTTACCATTCCGTAAAAAATCGAGATTAACCGAAGCAGGAACATTGGGAAATTCTTCCTTTAAGGCTACTTCCCCGTTTTTAATCAACAACTGGATCATACTGTCTGGCAGGATCAACTTCCATTGCTGTGGCGTTTGAGGAAAGGGGCGAAAGTTGTTTTGAGAAAGCAGTACCTGGTGCAATCGTTCCGGTGGGCAATTCTTTTGCAGCAAATTGCGCGGCGTGATTTGTGCCGATACAAGAACAGGCAGAAACAGAACAATGATACATTTCCAACGCATAATACCCAGTCTTTTTATGGAACAGCTTTTAAAGTTAGGAAACGAACTGCATGAAAATTCAAAAGCCCCCCGGTGGCGGGGAGCTTTGATTGTTTTAAAATGAGACAACGAATTTATTGTTTAATGATTTTTTGGCTATCAATGGAATCATTCAACCTGCTCAAATAGCCACCTGACCAGGTCTTTATTATAGGAAAAATAGGCAGGATCAGGTCTCTTGCTGGCATTAAATATCATTAGCGGCACGTCTATCTCGTATTCAGATCCATGAGTGCGATAAGTATCAGGCAACTCTTCTTCCGGGGTATCGATAGTTCCGAACACAGTGATGGAATCGGCCAGTACAACCAGATCTCCTATCCTGTCAGTTTTCAGGTGATACAACTTTGCAGCTTCATTGTTAGTTAGTACCGTTTTAACTCCCTTGATCTGCAAAAGCGCATTCTTTATCGAAACTGTATCGGCTTTATTATTCAAATACACAAATGAAGTGCCTCCAAAGCCGCGATGATGTGCCAGGTATTTGTCCCGCTCGGCACTGATAGCGATCCTGATTTTTGCTCCTTTCAGGTCCAGGGACTTTTCAATATCGACGCACCGGCTTTTATGATTTACGTCGTGATCAGCAGTAATCAGGATCATCGCATCCGGCGCAGCCCTGCTTATCTCGCCGATATACTGATCGATCCTTGCAATGTGTTTTTGCGAGTTGGTATCCCCAGGCGACCATGTGTGCATGGGATAATCGGTCGTATGAATGTATAAACAGGATATCTCTTTCCTGTTCTTTAAAATATACAGGGCAGCTTCCATGCTCCAGTAATTTATTTCAGCGCTGTAAATGGAGGGTGGTTGTCCCAGCAATCGCACCCATTCGCTGTCCGGGACCTCAGGCGACAAACCGATTGCAGTGCCTTTAGATAATAAACCCAAAGTTTTTTTCTTACTGGATATCAGCGCCGAGTTACGGTGATATTGATTTAATCTCTCGAACAAATTCGGTGCTGTGACCAGCGACCCGCTTTCCATATATTCTTCATGGCCCCCTGTATCGAGAAAAGAATTGCCGGTAATGCCGTTTTCTTCCGGGAAAGTCCCGGCGCAGATGGATACGTTATTGCAATTGGTAACGGTAGGCATCAGTGCTTTAACTTTTGTAAGCATACCCTCTTTGATCATCCTGTCGATATTGGGGTGACTGGAGTTATTGAAATAACTCATCCCAAACCCATCAAACATGATCACAATTATCCGCTTGCCGGTGTAATACTTGTCCAAATAAGTTTTTTGAGAGCCCTGGGACAGGCAGCCTGACAAATAAAAAATAAAAGTGACGGCGACAGTAATTTTTTTCATGCGCTGGAATTGACCCTGGTGGGTTTTTTCAAAACTATTTATTGTCCGGTGACTGTAGATTAAATATCTGTTACCTTTTATTTAACGAAAAAGTAATGCCAAGTTAAACTATATACAATATGCCGCTGCTATTTTCATCGCCCCCATTTTATACGGGTTGAATGAACATGACCAGGTTCAGAGCTGCTGCCTTTATTGTTTTACCCATCGTTACTTTTATCACCTTAATGGATCGGCAAAGTTCGGCCTATGCTGATCTCTATTCTGCCCGCATAAATGAGTTCCAACGTGAACAGGACATACTTATTAGCTCCATAGAAACCCGTGACCATTTTTCAACCGGTGATATTGAACAGATCAAAAAGCAGATATTTTCGGCTCGACTGAAGTTAAAGGCTATCGATTTCTGGCTGCGTTACCTCGAGCCCATAGCCTATAAAAAAATCAATGGACCATTGCCTGTGGAATGGGAAACCGAAGTGTTTGAAAAATTCGAGAAACCTTATAAACGCAGCGGGGCGGGGCTTACGCTTGCCGAATTGTACCTCGATGAACCAGCACCGGAAAAAAAAGAGCTGCTGAGGTTGCTTCATGAAT
>DASSFT010000506.1:0-8403 GCA_035694045.1 Chitinophagaceae bacterium | reverse complement strand
CATCCATGAAGCCGCTCTGGTGAATTATCCCGCCATGAATCTCATTATCGATAAATCAAACAATACATTTCGTTCTCATCTTGTGCCTGATGCCGTGGGGAATGCAGCTTATTTGCAAACACCTGCAGTAACTCCCTGGCGAACGATAGTAACCAGCGACAAGGCAACTGATATCCTTTCCTCGAAAATAATTTTGAACCTGAATGAGCCCTCAAAGATCAGGGATGTTTCATGGGTCAAACCGTCAAAGTTTGTGGGTGTATGGTGGGAAATGCATGTTGGCAAATCAAGCTGGGATTATAGCGGGGGGCAGGTAGGTTCACAACAGGCAAGCAAGGTTCCCCATGGTGCCAATACAGCCAATGTCAAAAGATATATAGATTTCGCGGCAAAGAACGGAATCCCCGCGGTGTTGGTGGAGGGATGGAATACCGGTTGGGAAGACTGGTTTGGCAACTGGAAAGAAGATGTGTTTGATTTCGTCACCCCCTATCCTGATTTTAATGTAAAAGAATTATCCGCTTATGCAAAATCGAAAGGTGTAAAGATCATTATGCATCACGAAACCTCGGCCTCTGTCACCAATTATGAAAGATGGATGGATACTGCCTACCGGTTCATGAAGAAATATGGGTACGATGCAGTGAAAACGGGTTATGTCGGAAGAATCATACCTAGAGGTGAACATCACGACGGTCAATGGATGATCAGGCATTACCTGCGGGTAGCCCAAAAGACTGCGAATTACCATATCATGGTGGATATGCATGAGCCTGTGCGGCCAACCGGTTTGCAGAGGACCTACCCGAACTGGCTGGCTTGTGAAGCGGCGCGGGGAAATGAATTCAATGCCTGGAGTGTTGGCAATGCACCGGATCATGAAACCATTCTTCCTTTTACAAGATTAATGGGCGGACCGATGGATTACACACCCGGTATTTTCAAGATCAAAATGAGTTACTATAACCCGGAGAAAAAAGAACAGGTTCATACTACGTTAACCAAACAGCTGGCCCTGTACGTCACCATGTACAGTCCATTACAGATGGCTGCCGATCTTCCCGAGAATTATGAAGCCCATATGGATGCCTTCCAGTTTATCAAAGATGTGGCTGTTGACTGGGACGATACAAAAGTACTGGATGCAGAACCGGGCGACTACATCATCATAGCCCGAAAAGCAAAAGGCAAACCAGGCTGGTTCCTGGGCGCTATTACAGATGAAAATTCAAGAAATTTTACAACTTCCCTGGATTTTCTCGATGCGGGGAAAAAATACGTAGCGACAATTTATCATGATGCCGATAATGCCAGTTGGAATGACAACCCGGAAGCATACACTATCGACAAGTTCATCGTGGATAAAACTACTTCTCTTCAATTGAAATTAGCGCCCGGAGGCGGAACGGCTATCAGCCTGCTGCCTGCAACAGCGAATGATCTAAAAAAATTAAAACAATACAGGTAGTTCGTCAGACACTGGACCTAAGACACTAAATGGCTATTAACACTATTATCTTCGATCTCGGGAATGTACTGGTGTACTGGAGCCCGATGTACGTCTACAAAGACTATTTTGATTCGGAAGAAAAACGCAATTATTTTTTTGAAAATATCTGTACCGCTGACTGGAACGAACAGCAGGACGAAGGAAGGTCAATTGTGGAAGCTACCGAGGAGTTGGTAAAAAAGCACCCGGATTGGGAACAGCCTATCCGTGATTTTTATGGCCGCTGGACGGAAATGTTGAAAGGACCTGTTCAGGAAACCGTCGAAATATTTCGCCAGTTGAAGAAAAGCGGTAAATATAAGATCTACGCATTGACCAATTGGCAGGCCGGTCTTTTTGATATTGCATTGGTGCGCTACAATTTCCTGCATTGGTTTGACGGTAGAGTGGTGAGTGGCGAAGAAAAAACAAGAAAGCCATTTCCCGAATTTTATAAAATACTCCTGGACCGCTATCGTGTCAATCCCTCCGAAGCCTTGTTTATTGACGATAGTTTACGAAATGTAAAAGGAGCAGAAGGAGTTGGAATAAAAGGTATACATTTTCAAAGCCCTGAACAGCTCAGGCAGGAGCTTGTAAAACTTAAGATATTGGATCAATAATATTGATCATAGTCGGCCTCAATTGTGCCGTCCCTTCTCAGGCGCACAAACATGCTCTTGTAAACGTTGACGTCTAAGCCGCTTGGTTTTGCAGGGTTCCATCCCCGCATCTCTTTGAGCGCTGCAGTGATCCTTTTGCTTATAGCAGAGGGGTGTCCAGGTTCCAATAGCTTTACTTCACCGATCGTGCTGTCCCTTCTAACAACAACCAGGAAATAAAAAGCAGAATCTGGTTGCGAAGAGAATTCAGCTAAATGCGGAACCAGCTTTGTTTGCAAGAATTTTTGAAACGCTTCTTTTCCTCCCGGGTATTTTATTTTGCGGTCCAATGGAAGGAAGATCTTCTCATCCTCCTCATTTGTTTTGACATTTATTTTGGTCACCCGGGTCTTTTTGTGCAACCGGTAAGACTTTGTTCGCGTAATAATGATTGAGTCCCTGTAAATACGGCCGTCGAAGAAATTGTAGTAATAGGAGGTGTCTTTCAATGACTCGAGCTTATCTAAAAGAATAGTTTCAGGAAAACTGTCAAATTGCCTTTCAAACAACCAGCGGTGCCCCAGGTATTGCATATCATATTCTACACTGTATAACCTGTCAGACAAAGTTGTGGTACTGTCAGGTCTGAGCCGGAGAGGGTCTTCATTGCCTTTGGTAAATCCGATGTATCTGCCATGTGCAGGTTGAACAAAGGATTGCAGTTCTTTATTGTACCATTTAATAGTTTTCGACTGGCACCAGCCTGCAAAGTGAGCAAATATGATCAGCAGGAATAGTCCGAATTCTTTCATGCGGTTGTTTTCTCAAAAAGAGGAGTTCTTATTGAGATGCAAACTATAGTCTCTTTTCACAAAAATCGCCTCGATACATTTTAGGTGCCAATGAAGTTGAATTTTTACCTCATTCCAACACCGGTCTCAACCATTTCTCTGCCTCTTCAATACTCATTCCTTTTCGTTTGGCATAGTCTTCCAACTGGTCCTGTGTGATCTTTCCCAAACCGAAATAATGACTTTGCGGATGCGCAATATACCAGCCACAAACAGATGCGGGTGGATTCATTGCCAGGCTTTCGGTCAGCTCGATGCCAATATTTTCTGTCGTGTTAAGCAACGAGAACAATTTTATTTTTTCGGTATGATCGGGACAGGCAGGATAACCGGGCGCTGGCCGGATGCCTTTATACTCTTCTTTTATTAATTGTTCGTTTGTCAGCTTTTCATCCTTTTCATAACCCCAATATTCTTTTCTCACCTTTTGATGCAGGCATTCTGCAAAAGCTTCCACGAAACGGTCGCCGAGGATCTGCACCATTATTTTGTTATACTCGTCGTTTTCCGAGGCGAATTTCTCTACCCATTTTTTCGCGCCATGGATGGTGACGGCAAATGCACCCATGTAATCGGTGCCCAATTCATCGGGACAGATAAAATCAGCCAGGGAATAATTCGGTTGCCCTACTGCTTTCTTTAGCTGTTGACGCAGGCATTCCAGTTTTACTTCGCCTTTTTCTGTTTGCAGGGTTATGGTGTCTTTATTATTACTTGCTGCAGGCCAAAATCCAATTACACCATCGGCGCTGAACCAATTTCCCTTTACAATCTTCTCTACCAGTTTTTGTGCGTCTTTGTAAAGACGGGTGGCCTCGGTGCCGAATATCTTGTCCGATAACACATCGGGGAAGCGTCCGGGCATTTCCCAGGCAATAAAGAAAGGACCCCAGTCGATATATTTCGCAATGGTACCAAGATCAAATTGCCGGAAGACCTTCGTGCCCTGGACCGCTGGTGTTGTCTTCTTGTAATTTTTCCAGTCGAAATATTCCTTTGTTATGATACTTTCACTGTAGGGAATAAAAGCTTTGTCTTTTCTCTTATTTAAAAACTGGGCGCGTAGCTCCGAATACTCCTTATCAATATTTTTTATGAACACGGGTTTCTGTTCTTTATTCAGTAAGGACGTTACTGCCGTTACGCTCCTTGAAGCGTCCAACACATGCAATACCCCATTATCATATTGCGGGGCAATCTTTACAGCAGTATGCATACGCGAAGTAGTGGCGCCACCGATCAGCAATGGCTGTTGCATGCCACGGCGTTTCATCTCATGGGCTACATGGACCATTTCGTCCAGCGAAGGAGTGATCAGTCCACTTAACCCGACGATATCAGCCCTTTCTTTTTCGGCGGTGTCAAGGATCTTGTCGGCAGGTACCATGACCCCAAGATCAATTACATCATAGCCATTGCATCCTAATACAACACCGACTATATTCTTGCCGATATCATGTACATCGCCTTTTACGGTAGCCAGCAATATTTTTGGGGCATTGCCCTGGCCGGCTTTAGGGTTGTTCCTTTTTTCTTCTTCGATATAGGGAGTCAAAACCGCCACGCTTTTTTTCATTACCCGGGCACTCTTCACTACCTGCGGCAAAAACATTTTGCCCGCACCAAAAAGATCACCCACTACGTTCATTCCATTCATCAGAGGTCCTTCGATCACATCCAGCGGCTTCGGGTATTTTAACCTTGCTTCTTCGGTATCCGCTTCAATATAATCCGTTATTCCGTTAACGAGTGAGTGCTTCAAGCGTTCTTCCACCGACGTACTTCTCCATACATCGTCTTTCTTTTCTACCTTCCCCTTTGCTTTTACAGTTTCAGCAAAAACAATCAGCTTTTCTGTAGTCTCATTGTTCTCGTTATTTCGATTAAGAATAACATCTTCGCATAGTTTCTTCAATTCCGGTTCTATTTCATCATAGACGACGAGTTGTCCAGCATTTACAATACCCATATCCATACCGGCCCGGATGGCATGGTACAGAAATACAGAGTGCATGGCTTCACGCACAGGCTCATTGCCCCGGAATGAAAACGAAAGATTGCTGACGCCACCGCTGATCTTTGTCAGGGGCATCAATTGTTTTATCTCCTTTGTGGCCTGGATAAAATCCACGCCATAGTTGTTGTGTTCTTCCAAACCGGTAGCGATGGCAAAAATATTCGGGTCAAAAATGATATCCTGTGGATCGTAGCCAACCTGTTCGGTCAGTATTTTGTAGGCGCGGTGGCATATTTCTACTTTCCGCTCCTTTGTATCTGCCTGTCCTTTTTCATCGAATGCCATCACGATTACCGAAGCGCCATAGCTCTGGCAGATAAAGGCCTGTTCAATGAATTTAGCTTCTCCTTCCTTCATCGAGATGGAATTCACAATAGATTTTCCCTGTACGCATTTCAAACCGGCTTCGATGATCTCGAACTTGGAGCTGTCGATCATGATCGGGATCTTGGCAATATCGGGTTCGCTTTGGAGAAGATTTAAAAATGTTGTCATTGCCAGCACGCCGTCAAGCAACGCATCATCCATATTCACATCCAGTATCTGCGCGCCATTTTCTACCTGCTGCCGGGCAACGCTCAGGGCTTCCTCGTACTTGTTTTCCCTGATAAGACGGGCAAACTTCTTGGAACCTGTTACATTGGTCCTTTCACCGACATTCAGAAAATTCGTACCAGGCCTGACGACAAGCGGTTCTAATCCTGATAAACGTAAATAGGGCTTAATTGTAGTCATATATTTCTGTTCGAACCACGAAAGCGTTGACGCTAAGTGGCGCAAAGTTTAGAGAATCGTTTTTTTATTCTACCATCAAAAGCACATGAAAATTCATAGGAAGCCGAGGCATTCCTTTAGTTGCATCATCACCAATTTGTTTTGCCGGGTGTTTTTCTGTTTCAGATAGCTTTGAATACATGATGGCTTCGTGACTTTGTGGTTTAATACGCTGCCTCAACTAATGGTAATGGCCTTGGCACCATGCCCTTTACGTGATCTGCGATATGTTTGATATGGTCAGGCGTCGTACCGCAGCAGCCTCCAACGATGTTCACAAAACCTTCGCGGGCCCACTCTTCCAGGTAATGCCCCGTATCTTCCGGCTGCTCATCATATTCGCCCATTGCATTGGGTAACCCGGCATTGGGATAGGCAGAAACATAGCAGCTCGCGATTTGCGAGAGCTCTTCGATATGCGGACGCATTTCTTTGGCACCTAATGCACAGTTCAGTCCAATGCTCAATGGCCTTGCATGCATGACTGAAGTATAAAATGCTTCCAGGGTCTGACCGCTTAACGTACGACCTGATGCATCCGTGATCGTTCCACTGATCATGATTTCGGGCCGGGAAGAGGTAGGATGTTCCCTGAAATATTTCTTTATCGCGAATATTGCTCCCTTTGCATTTAATGTATCAAAGATTGTTTCAATCAAAAGTATATCGACACCGCCATCCATCAAGCCCCTGACCTGGTCATAGTAGGCAGCTACTACTTCATCAAAGGTGACCGCGCGAAATCCGGGATTATTTACGTCGGGTGAAAGGGATAATGTTTTGTTTAAAGGTCCCATAGCACCGGCTACCCAGGCTTGTTTGCCTGATTGACGGATAGCTTCCCTGGCGCACTTGGCGGCTGCGACGTTCAATTCATAAGCCAGCGACTGCATATCATAGTCAGCCATGGCGATAGAAGTGCTGCTGAATGTATTTGTTTCAATAATATCAGCTCCGGCATCCAGGTATTGTTTATGTATACCCGTAATAATATGTGGCTGGGTGATATTTAAAAGGTCATTGTTGCCTTTCACATCGCTATGCCAATCCTTAAACCGCTCACCACGGTAATCAGCTTCTTCTAGTTTATGACGCTGGATCATAGTACCCATGGCACCGTCGATAATTAGGATCCTATTATTTAATACATCCCGGATGTTTGACATAATTACCTCCTTCATTGATTCGTGTTATAAGATCATGATACCGGCTTACGATCACTGGTATCATCATTAGTTTTAAACTATTAAACGCTGGGAAACCGTAAGAGGAGTTTCGTTGACGTTTATTAGTTCAGTTCCCCGTTACCGGGGTTTCAGGCCGAACAATAAACAAATCCGCCTGTGGGACACAAAGCTACTATAACTATTATTAATTACAAAGGGGAGGCTGTTTTACTGGATTCCCGGGTTACGGCCCCGGCCAGGACCAGCTTAGTTAGAAGGAACATTCTCACTGCCGGCAGTCGAATTCTCGCTATGGCCTTGCCTGGCCTGGATCTCGGTCTGGATATCGATGATAGTCTCGCGGCAGCTATCAAATTCTTCCCGCGAGGCTCCATCGGACAACATCTTCATGTAGCGATCCGTGTATTCGGCAAGCATATCCAATAAATCGGAAAGTTTAATATGGGATAGATCATCCATGGTTTATCAAGGTTAGAAGCTTAGTGGAAAAACCACAAAATTCATGCGACAGAAATCAGCTTAAGGAATTTAAGATTACTCTAAGAATTGAGGAATTAAATACACTACCGCATGTTATTTATTCGCTACATAATTTTCAACTGGTAAACGGTTCTGCAGACTTCTTCCCAATGTCATTTCATCTGCATATTCCAGTTCGCCACCGAATGCAATCCCTCTTGCAATGGTAGTGATGCGAAGATTAAGTGTTCCCGAACCCGCAGAAATTTTTTTCTGGATATAGTAAATGGTTGTATCTCCCTGTATCGTAGGATTAAGCGCAAAGATCAGTTCTGCCGTGGTTTCTTTTTGCACACGGTTGACCAGCGATTCGATATTCAGCTGGTCTGGTCCTATACCATCCAATGGGGAAATAACTCCACCCAATACATGGTAGGTTCCGTTATATTGTTGAGTACTTTCAATTGCTATAACATCACGGATGCTTTCAACCACGCAAATGATCTCCTGTTTGCGCATACTGTTGGCGCAAATAGAACAGATATCGGCATCAGCAACATTAAAACAGCGCTGGCAAAATTTTATTTCACTTCGCATGCGGGCAATCACGTCGCTGAAATTGGTCACATCACCTGCATTTTGCTTGAGCAGGTGCAAGACTAACCGCAAAGCTGTCTTCTTGCCGATACCTGGCAATTTGGCAAACTCGCTGACAGCATTTTCAAGCAAAGAAGATGAAAATTGCATCGAACAAAGATAAGAAAATGGATGCTAGATGCCGTCATTGCGTCCCGATGGCTATCGGGAGAAGCGAAGCAACCAGATGCTAGATGCAGGATGCTGGATGCTGGATACTGCAGTGCGATTTCGAACGAGACAAGTCGATAGGGAATAGTCGATAGTCAATAGTTGATAGTCGATAGTTGATAGTCAGGACGATGCTGGACAATGGAGACCAGATGCTCGTCATTGCGTCCCGATGGTCCTGATGGCTATCGGGATCGGCGGATGTGGCGACACTCAC
>DASSFT010000505.1:0-2090 GCA_035694045.1 Chitinophagaceae bacterium | reverse complement strand
ATGGAGACTCGAAGTATCGCATAGCGAAATGATCCTGCTGGTGATTGTGACGGGCTTTGTATGGGTGGCGGAGATATTTAATACGGCAATTGAAAAAGCAATGGATCTCATTTCACCCGGCTACCATCCCAAGGTAAAACTGATCAAGGACCTGTCTGCCGCGGCCGTTTTAATAGCCGCGGTCATCTCGGTGATCACGGGTGCCCTCATTTTTATTCCTAAATTTTTTTAGATGATACAGAACACTTCTTATAATAGATATTTCTCGCAGCCATTCAGGCTTCACGGGTGGCTGATCCTTTCCTGCTGCTTCAGTTGTCTATTGTTATGCACCAGGGTAGTCGCTACGGGTTACGTGACTTACATTTTTTTGGTGTGGAACTTATTTCTTGCCTTTATCCCGTATGCGATCAGTAACTGGCTCTATGATAACAGGACTGCAATGAAAAGCAGGTTGAAGCAGGCGGCAGTAGTCGCTGCCTGGCTTTTATTTATACCCAACTCCTTTTACATTCTAACCGATCTCTTTCACCTGGAAGAAATAGGTTCAGCGCCAAAATGGTTTGACCTGGTCCTTTTGCTGTCTTTCGCCTGGAATGGATTGTTGCTGGGTATTATTTCGCTCCGGAAAATGGAGACGATACTTTATCGTTCAAACGGCAACGGGTTTTCACTGCTGATGATCTTCACTGTGATGTGGCTAAATGCCTGTGGTATTTACATCGGCCGGTTTTTACGGTACAACAGCTGGGACGTGATCACCCAACCTTTTTCGCTGGCAGGTGAAATGTTCGAGATGCTGTTTCATCCATTTCGGAATAAGATGGAGTGGGGGATGATTTTTTGTTATGCGATGTTCATGACATTGTTGTATGTCACGATAAAAAAGATGTCCGAGAATTTTAACCAGTTGAATAAATCAATCAATCAAAATCAATAAAATAAAATGGAAACAGTAATATCGAATGTATGGCAAAAAAGCAAGCTCTTTGTTAAAGGACTACTGATCGCGGCCCTGGTGCTGCTGCTCATGATACCAGCCTATTTTGTTCAGGAGCTTATTAAGGAACGGGAAGCACGACAGAAAGAGGCTTTTACCGAGGTAAGTAGTAAATGGGCAGGCAAACAAATCATTACAGGACCGGTCCTGGTCCTTCCTTTCTGGCAAACAGATTCCGAAGGAACGATACAGCGGGTGCGAAGTAAACATTATGCTTATTTTCTGCCGGACAATCTTCACATCAATGCCTCGGTGGCACCACAGGAAAAATACCGCGGCATTTATAAGGTCATGTTGTATAGTTCAAAGGTGCAGGTCAGGGGTTCTTTTGGTGAAATTTCGCCGGCGCAGCTCAACATTGTGCCGGAAGATATTATCTGGGATGAAGCATTTGTCAAACTGCATATTTCAGATAACAAAGGTTTAAATGATGAGGTAAAGATGACCTGGAAAGACAGTATCCTGCCCTTGTCGCCGAAAGGCAGGCCGGATCGTGTTTCAAATGAGGCGTTAAGTTCATCATTACATATCAGTTCTGCGGCCGATGTGAGCAATGCCGCTTTTTCATTGGACCTTGATTTGAATGGTTCAGAAGAGCTTTTGTTTACGCCGGTTGGTCGGGCAACAACGGTCGAGCTGAATTCAACCTGGCCTCATCCAAGCTTTATCGGGAATACATTGCCGCAGACTTCCAGTATAAATAGCAACGGTTTCCGTGGTTCATGGAAAAGTATGGCACATAGCAGGCATTTCCCGCAACAATGGAGGGACAACGAATTCATTATTGCAGATTATTTCCCGGCTCATACCACCGACAGTGATTATGCGTCTGTGAACAAAAGTGTTTCTATTAATTCAGAAGCCTTCGGCACCGATCTTTATGTACCGGTAAATGGATATCAAAAAACCATGCGATCGGTCAAGTACGCCGTGCTTTGCATACTATTGACCTTTGTGGCGTTTTTCCTGATCGAAACCGTCAACAAAAAGTCTGTGCATCCCGTTCATTATGCACTGATCGGTCTCGCGCTGATCCTGTTCTATACTTTACTCTTATCCTTTTCAGAATATATCGGGTTCAACCTGGCTT
>DASSFT010000504.1:0-4612 GCA_035694045.1 Chitinophagaceae bacterium | reverse complement strand
GAGAAAACCCGGTTGCCAGTAAGAAATCCATTTATCTTAATTAATAGATATCCCATGAAATACCTGTTGCTGCCAGGCACCTGCCTCATAGCGCTATTGATCTCCGTTTCTGTTTCCGCACAGAACCCTGTTCCGGTCAATGAACCGAATCAAAAAAAACCAAAATTATTTACAGAGCTTCCTGATAAAATACCCGTCGACATTACCGTCCTCCAAACCCTGATCAATACCGAAACCGGTAAAACTGTAAGTTTCAGATTAGGCGCAAGCGCATCGAACAGTTTTACCGGCCAGGTAGTTTCCAAAGCCGAAGACAATAGTATACGCAGTGTAGTGATACGTTCCGGAAATTATAACGGTGCCACCTTAACCCTGTCCTCTTCCGCCCAACCCAACGGCACCGTTAAATTTACCGGGCGCATTATCAGCTTCCAGCACGGCGACCTGTATGAATTGCAAAACCATAACGACCAATATATATTAATCAAGAAAAATTTTTATGACCTTATCAATGAATAACGCCCATACCTGACCCGTTTTTATCCGAATCCAACCCTAATGAAAACCTAAATCCGCCTTGTTATGAAAACAAGTATCCGTATCCGAACCACCATCATCCTGTTGGCATTGATCAGCACATCGATGATACATGCACAGGTCCCCCTTTACAACAGCTACCCATCAGCCCAGGCAGTCATTTTCCTCGATTTCGATGGACATACTGTCAACGGCACCAGTTGGAATTATAACGGCCCCATCGTTTGCGGAGCGTCGGGGCTGAATAATTCCCAAATCACCCAGGTATTCAACCGTGTCGCGGAAGATTACCGGCCTTTTAACCTAAACATCACGACGGATTCAACCGTCTTCCTGGCTGCGCCTGCTAATAAAAGAATGAGGGTGATCATCACGGTTTCCTCGAGCTGGTATGGCGCAGCCGGTGGTGTGGCCTTTGTATCTTCTTTTACCTGGGGTGACAATAACCCCTGTTTTGTTTTCTCACAACTATTAAATTTCAACGTCAAAAATATTTCGGAAGCTGCTGCCCACGAAGCAGGTCATACACTGGGATTATATCACCAGTCATCTTATGATGCAAACTGTAACAAACTATCAGACTACTCGGCGGGGCAGGGAACCGGTGAAATTGGCTGGGCCCCGATCATGGGAGTCGGCTATTACCAGAATTTTACACTTTGGAACAACGGCCCCAATACTTATGGATGCAACAGCCTGCAAAGCGATCTTGATATCATTACGTCGGCTACCAATGGTTTTGGTTACAGAACAGATGATCATAACAATACCTTTACTGGCGCCACAGTAGCCAGCTTTTTCAACAACCAGTTTAATCTAAGCGGGGTGGTTGAACGGAATACCGACCAGGATATGTTCATGTTTAATTTGCCTGCGAGCGGGCGCTTTCAACTCAATGCGGTCCCCTACAATGTAGGTACGGGTTCTGCTGGTTCAGACCTGGATATGCAGGTAAGCCTGTATAACAGTTCGCAAACCCTGCTCAATGTATTCAATCCCGGTATGCTCCTCAGTTCGGTCATTGATACTGCCCTTAATGCAGGTCTTTACTATATCAAAGTTGAAGGGAAGGGTAATATGTATGCCCCTGCTTATGCAAGCCTGGGATCTTATTCCCTGAATGCCCAGGCCACCGCGGGCACTACGCTGGCACTGCGCAAGCTGGAACTGCATGGGGCGCTGAACGGAGATAAACACCAGCTTGACTGGATCATTGATGCCGATGATGCGGTAACAGAACAGACACTCGAAATATCTACTGATGGTAGAACATTCCAGTCATTGACACAGCCTGCCAATGATGATCGTTCCTATATCTATCATCCGGCTGGCCCCGTGTCTGCCAAATACAGGTTGAATGTAACGTTCAGCGATGGCCGACAGTATTATTCAAATATCGTTTCCATCAATCAGCGCGGAAATTCGCCTGGCCCGCAGTTGGTGGCTACTTTGGTGCGGTCCAATTCAATTGTTGTAAATAGTCCCGGCAATTATGAATACATGGTCCTTGATGTGAATGGAAAATTGCTGAACAAAGGCAAACTGGTAAGCGGCATTAACAATATCCAGGCAGCGATCAGCGCAGGTATGTATTTTATCCGTTTTTCCGGCAATGATGGTCAGTGGACCGACAGGTTCATTCGTCAATAAATAAGTTTTTTGTTGCATTAACAGAACAATAATCCCTACCCCTTTTGTTAATCGGAGGTTTTTCTTTATCTTAGAAAAACCTCTTTTTTATGCGCTGGAGAAAATTTAATGGCGACCCGATTGAAATCCCGATCCTCAAAGCCGTTGAAAACGCAATCAAGCGTGAAACAGCAGCTGGATTCAAATTGAAAGTCTGCATTGGCACAGATTCACAAGTAAAGGGAAAGGAAACGGAATTTGCAACGGTCATAGTTTTTTTGCGTGAAGGACATGGTGGATTTATGTTTATTCACAATGAAAAAACAAGACAGCAGTTCACCATCAAGGAAAGGATGCTGATGGAAGTAGCTAAAAGCATCGAAATAGCTTACGAGCTATGCAATCTTTTCACTGTTTACAATGTAGACATGGAAGTGCATGCGGACATTAATACAAATCCGCATTTCAAAAGCAACGATGCGCTCAAAGAAGCTATGGGTTATATCCTTGGGATGGGCTTTGCCTTTAAAGCCAAACCGGAAGCCTTTGCAAGCAGCAGTTGTGCCAATAAAGTGGTAAACTGAGTCCCGTTCTTCGCTATGATAAATGCGGAGGACACTCCGCAAAGGAATTCGTCTCCCCTATTCTTTCTTTAATTTCCCTACATACATTGATCTGTTGCGGCTTCAGGTAAAGGATGCTGGATACTCGATGCTTGATGCTTGATGCCGTCATTACGGAGGTAAAGCCCCTAGCAAGCGATGCTGGATACTCCTAAGGGTAGGTTTACTGATATTTTGCGAAGCCACGACTTGTATGAGAGATAATGCTATCATTCCCTCTCTCCCGATAGCTATCGGGATGGAGAGGCCTGAGGGTGAGGCTAACGAAGTTGATCACCAGCTAATGCCGGTTTGATCTCTGTTGATTCAAGCGTTGAACTGGCTTTTGACTGTTCTAGAGAAGTTGTGGGGGGAGTGTCAATGTTGAAATTCGCCTTTTCCAAATTATCGGTATCAGCCTGGGCAAAAGAAAAGACTATGATGACGATAACAAACAATAGTGCCACGAGGCTTTTTTCGGATAAAGGCGATCTTTTCATAATAATAGTCAGGTGCAAAATAACGGATAATTATCAGATAATCCAAGGTGGTCACATTAAAGTATAATTACAGCTTGGTAAAGCTTTTGTTGAGTACCGCGATGTAATCCAACAGGGCAATGCGTCCCTCCTTGTTGATGGCTGATGTAACAAAATAAGGAGGCGCTTGTTCCCAGGTTTCTGTCAATGCTGCAATAAACGAATCAACGTTCCTGCGGGTTGCCCCGGGTTTGTTTTTGTCCGATTTAGTAAATGCGATGACAAACGGCGTTTCCCATTTTCCCAGTTGGTTGATAAATTCCAGGTCGGCTTTCTGTGGTTCATGCCGGCTATCTATCAAAACAAAAAGGCAGGTGAGGTTTTCCCTTTTACGGATATAGTTTTCAATCATTTGTTCCCATCTCCTCCGGCTGCTTTGGGATACTTTGGCATATCCATAACCTGGAAGATCGACCAGGTACCATTTCTGCTTGTTGTCCGAAACTATTTCAAAATGATTGAGTAGCTGGGTCTTTCCCGGGGCAGAAGAGGTTTTGGCCAGGTTCTTATTGTTGCAAAGCATGTTGATCAACGAAGATTTACCCACGTTACTGCGACCGATAAACGCATACTCGGGTCGGTCAGGTTTTGGGCATTGCTTATAATCGGCATTGCTGATAAGGTATTGCGAGGAAACGATCTCCATTTAGTTGCAAGATAAGATAGAATGGGTGAATGGAAAGTGATGAGTGATGAGTGAAAATCTGTCACTCACCACTCACGGCTGATCACTCACGATTCACCTCCAGATAGTCCCGATAGCTATCGGGATCGGGACACCTCTCAAGACTATTCTTTCCTGTAATCATACTTCTTAACAATTGTTTCATCTCCTGCATAATTCTCCGGCGATAATCTCGTTATCTGCGCCTGCACACATTTCCACTGGCCGTTTTCTTTCACATACACGTCCGTATACATCGACATGCCGGTAACTTCCTTTCCATCTCTTAGCACAATGAATTTGTTCTTTGCATGCACCAGGGCTGTATTGCCAAATATCCTGATATCCTCGTCGCGGTAGTCCCAGTAGGTATAACCATCAAACCCATGCGCCCACCAATTGAGATAGTTCTGCCTGTCGATAGATAAACCATCTGGAGTGATACACACAAAATCCTTATGGATGATCCGGCTATGCGAAGTTGAATCCCGCGTAACAAAATTGTTGATGAACTTCGCATTCAATTCTTTTAGGGTAGCCATATCTGTCGTCTCATTTTGTGCTTTGGACTGTAACAAAAAAAGTATAAGGCAATTGCTGAAAATAATTTTTTTCATATTTAGAACGCAGTTTTTTATGAT
>DASSFT010000503.1:0-4852 GCA_035694045.1 Chitinophagaceae bacterium | reverse complement strand
AGTGTGTTTGTCGTGTTAGCTAAGAGAGCCGTCGTGCTGGTTACCGAACCATTCACGTTATTTTGACATCCCTTTTCCACCCGCCAATAGTACTTTATGGGAGATACATTTGAAAACAAGACCTCCCCGCCGGCGTCTGTTGTTTTGGTGGTCTCTACCTGGTTTGATTGATCCTGCCAATTGGCCTGGGTGAGATAAAGTTTCACCGTTGCTCCCGCGACCGAATTTCCGACGTTGTCAGTGACCTTTATTTTCAATGATGTCGAGGGTGGGGTGATGCTTTGTTTTTTTGAACACTGAAATCCTGTGAAAGTGATGAGCAAGAAAATAATGATAGAGGATACCTGATTTTTTTTCATAAGTATTGGGTTTGGGTTAATAAGACCTCAAAGAAATACTTCGTCTCTCATGTATTTTACATTTCGGGCATGTATTTTACAGTCATATTTTTTGTATTTTACATCGTTGAATAATATTAAATTCATGTATGTCCAACACGTCTGATCCAAAAATCCACGAAGGGAGAAACATTAAACGTCTGCGGGAAATGCTGGGCGTAAAACAAGAATCCCTGGCAGAAGCTCTCGGATTTAACCAGCAGAAAATCTCTTTATTGGAGCAAAAAGAAACAGTGGATCCTGAAGTTTTAGAATCGGTTGCCAAATTCCTGAAAATCCCGGTTGACGCCATTAAGAAATTCAACGAAGAAATGGCGATTAATATCATATCCAACACATTTAACGACCATGCCGTTAATATGAACTACCAATGCACTTTTAACCCCATCGATAAGATCGTCCAATTGTATGATGAAAAGGTCGCTCTCTACGAGAAAATGTTGAAAGAAAGAAATGATCTCCTCCAGAAATTCATCGAAAAAAATAGTTAAACAGTCGTCTTTACAGAATTATTCCAGTATAAGCTGGTTATATGACTATGTACTTTCTGCTTATCGACATGATAGGTGGTACAGCGCGTGAGTCCCTCTTTGAAAAATGCGTTGTCCTCGTTAAAATCTATGGAAGCCCAGCTAATTGATTTTAGTCACCAAGGACAAGGAGTGACAAGCCCTTCGGCCCATCATTTATTGCGGATAGGTGTAATTATTATATTTTAGCCCTATCGATTGCTATTCTTGCACGGCTCTGATTTACATAGCGACCAACAATTATTCGCCCGCATTGCCACCGGTGACGAATCTGCTTTTCGTGAGATTTTCACGAAGTTCACCCCTCGTCTCTTTCCTTTTGTAAGAGATATTGTCAAATCTGAAGATATCGCCCGCGAAATCGTCCAGGAGGTTTTTCTTCGCCTTTGGTTGAAAAGGGAGACCATCGTAGAAATTGAAAGTCCCTCTTCCTGGCTCTACCGGGTGGCTTCCAATATTTCTCTGACGCATTTTCGAAGGCAAAAACTTGAAGAAAAAATAGTCCAGAAGATCGGTAATTCTCAACAGGCCATCGTGGAAAATGACGATGATTTTTCCTTCAAAGAGCTTAATAACCTGATACAAAAAGCTGCTCAGACTCTTTCTACACAGCGTCTGCGAATTTTCAAGATGAGCCGCGAATTGGGACTGAGCCGGAAGGAAATTGCCAACGAACTGGGTATCTCGGAAAACACTGTCAAAAACCAACTTGCTACGGCATTAAAACAAATCCGGGATTTTATTCAAAAAACTACGGGCATTTATATTCCGGCTATTTTAATATTTCAGGCATTATCGTCTTAAGCTCGTAAAAAATAAATATTTATCAGGTCTAAACTGGTTAATGTTAAGTTTTTTTTATTTCTCGATAGTACATATTTTCTGCTCAGTAGTCCTAATTAAATCCTGCCCTTCGGAAATAATTTAATTTTTAGTAGAAGTGGAACACGCCAGCCAAATACAATCCCTGTTTCTAAAATATATGCAAGGCACCGCCTCGGCTGCCGAACAGGCAGAATTGGCTGAACTGGTTGATCAATATTCAAATGCCGAATTGGAAGAAGTGCTCGAGCCGCTTGCAGCCTCTTACACTGCGGATCCGAATTTTAATATTTCCGAATGGGAAAAAGAAATTCAGAACATATTAAATGACAAGCAGGCGCCCGTCCGCACGATATGGTTCAGGTCTTCACGAACCATCAAACGCCTTGCTATCGCAGCTTCTATCATACTCGTTATCGGCACCGGCCTTTGGCTGATGCTGCGTAAGGAATCCGGGCTCCCAACTCCGAATCCCGGCCTGGTGGCTCACGACGTCGAACCGCCTAAAAACACCCGCGCCACAATCACCCTCGCGGATGGCCGGGTGATCAACCTTGACAGTGTAAATGCAGGCACCGTTGCCAAGGAATCGAATGTTGCCGTAACAAAAACAACAGATGGTAAAATCGTGTACAATGACTCCCGACTGAACACTCCTAACCTCCGGCTTATTTACAACACGCTGACTAACCCCCGTGGTTCAAAAGTTATTGATATCACATTATCCGATGGCTCTCACGTATGGCTTAATGCCGGCAGTTCGATCACCTATCCTGTTACTTTCTCGGGCAATGAACGAAAAGTGCAAATGACTGGTGAAGCATATTTTGAAATATCGGCCTCCCCAAACCCCTCCAAAGGAGGGGCTTTAAGGTCGTTTATAGTTGAAAAAAGAGATATGCAGGTGGAGGTATTGGGCACTCACTTCAATGTAAACGCGTACGACGACGAGCCCAATATTAAAGTGACATTACTGGAAGGCAAGGTCAACGTCATTGCGGGTGGAGCGAAAAAAACAATTATTCCAGGTGAACAGGCTGTCGTGGCTTCGGGCTCTAGACCCGATAGCTATCAGGTCCGAACTCTGAACTCAATAGATCCTGACGAAGTTCTCGCCTGGAAAAACAATAAATTCAAATTCAACAGCGCCGATATAAAAACGATAGGCCGTCAGCTGGAGAAATGGTATGATGTGGAGTTTGTCTATGAAAGTGAAGTGCCCGATCATTTTACTGGCATTATCAGCCGCGACGTGACCGCCTCAGACGTATTTAAGATGCTGAAGAATACCGGAACGATGAACGTGCGTATCGAAGGGAAAAAAGTTTTTGTGAGCCGATAGAATATGCCAAGAGGATTAAAATGTGTAACAAAAAACCCCTGCGGTAACAGGGGTCATGTTCAGATAAATTAAAAGTAGCGAACTTATTAACGAACCTAAACAGTGCAAATCTATGCATTTAACTGCTCTTGCGAGCGGAGCGAGGCAACCTCTCTCCGTGAGCGCTAACCGACCAAGGCCCTGGACCAAAAAACTACCCTCTGTTTTAGAAGAGGGCGAAACTAAAGTTTCTCACTGTTTTAGGACCCCGGCTGCGGTCCTAATGTTCAGGGTTATGAAACTAACGGCAATCCTCTTAACCGTCACCTGTCTCAGTGCTGCGGCCACTGGCCATAGTCAACTGGTAACTCTTAAAGTCAGGAATGTTCCATTAAAGACTGTGTTTGTTGAGTTGAACAAACAGACGGGGTACAATTTTTTATATAGTGACGAGGCATTATCTAAGGCGGCACCTGTATCGATAGACGTAAAGGACGAGTCGTTGAAAAATGTTCTTGCATTGTGTTTCCAGGGACAGCCTTTGGAGTACATGATAGAAAATGATGCGATAGTTGTAAAGCAAAAACCAAACGGTGTGCTTCAACTTGCGGCCGCCACCGAACCGGCAATTCCACCCCTCGACATTTCCGGCAAAGTCACCGACAAAGACGGCAACCCATTACAGGGAGCAACTATTTCAGTAAAGGGAAATGATAAGTTAATAACGCGGACGGATGTCAATGGTGTATTTGTGTTGAAGGGATTGAGTGTCGATGATGTGCTTGTTATTAGCTATGCGGAATATAAATCACAGAGTATTAAAGTGGGAAGTACTACGAGTTTTTCGGTGAAGTTGGAGGCGGATGAAAAAGAGATGGGAGAGGTGATAATTAAGAAAGGTTATTATGATGAAAAACAAAAATATACGGTAGGTAATTCGGTGCACATAGACGGTAAGGTAATAGATCAGCAACCAGTACAAAACGTATTTCTTGCTTTACAAGGACGGGTGCCTGGATTGTCGATTACCCAAAACACTGGTTTGCCCGGATCCGGTGTGACTGTAAGGCTACAGGGTGAAAGCTCAATAAGCAGCGCTGTTGGCAAAGATCCACTCTATGTTGTCGATGGCGTACCAATCAGCTCACAGTTACTTCCAAATTTTGCAGGAGTTCTAGGTGCATCGGGTGGCCCGGTAAGAAATGGCATACCTAGCAGCTCAGGTAGTCCTCTTAATTATTTGAATCCAAATGATATTGAATCAATTGATGTGTTGAAAGACGCTGATGCGACCGCTATATACGGAAGCAGGGCTGCAAATGGGGCAATCCTGATAACGACAAAAAAAGGAAAAACAGGCAAAACGAGTTTTGGTGTTAATGTTCAAAAAGGTTGGTCGCAGTTTGCCCGCAAGTTGCCTGTAATGAATCTAAATGAATATTTGAATATGCGGCGAGAAGCTAAGCGAAATGAAAATGCGCCTGTTACTTCAACTGACTACGATATAAATGGCTTTTGGGATTCAACACGTTCAACCGATTGGCAGGACGTCTTACTGGGCAAATCAGCCCACTATACAGATGTGCAGGCTGCCGTTTCAGGAGGGAATGCGAATACAAAAATATTTATGAGCACAGGATATCATAAGGAATCGACTGTGTTTCGGGGAGATTTTTCGGATAAGAAGGGTTCTTTTCATATAGGGGCAAGCAATACATCTTACAATCAAAAATTCAGGATGGAATTAACGGGCAATTACATGTTTGATCAAACCAACTTGC
>DASSFT010000502.1:0-20468 GCA_035694045.1 Chitinophagaceae bacterium | reverse complement strand
AAGGATTGGGGCGCCATTAATTATTAAGCCGGCTGTGTCCGGGGGCAGCATGGGTGTGTCGGTTAAAAATGTTGTCTATACGGATAATGAAGTAAGCCAAAGGACCAGGGAAATACAGGATGGGTACCGCGGATGGAATTTGTTGGCCGACGGCCTGTTTGTCGAACAGTTTATCACCGGGCCTGAATTCACTACGCTGATTGTGGGCTCGTCATCCGAACCGGATAAATGTATCGTCTACCCGGCAGTGGAAAGGATATTTCATGAATCCCTGCCCGATGAAGAGAAATTTTTATCATTTGACCGGCTTTGGGAGATCTATGAAAGTGAAAACCCAATGCCTGAAAACGAGAACTTCTATACCTATCACCGTCCCGATCCATCAGTCATGGCTGCCCTGGAAAAAATCAGCCTGGATGCATATGTTTCGGTTGGTGGCACAGGATATGGCAGGCTTGATATACGTATGGATGCCAATACCGGCAAGCTGTATATGTTGGAGGTTAACGCCCAATGCGGCTTGAGTGAAGACGAAGACTATACTTCTATTGGCGCGATATTGAGATATGCGGATAAGTCTTTTACCCAGCTGATACGGGAAATCATCCATGATGCCTTTGCAAGAAGAAATTTAATCATCTAATATTTTATCGTAATGAAGGTTTGTGTTTTACAAGCTGACTATTCCACCACAGGAGTTGATTATAAAAATTATGATCCACCAAGGAACCTGTCGTCACTGCTGCCCAACGATGAAGTAGATCATGTTTTTTTAAACAAGCTGACTACTTACAGGCAACTTAAAGAATTGAAAAAGAAGAATTACGATGTCTTCGTTAACCTCTGCGAAGGCTATCTTGAATGGGAGGTACCTTCCATTGATGTGATACATTCATTCGAGCTGCTTGATCTTCCTCACACCGGCCCAACCGCCAAACTGTATGATCCTCCCAAGGAGCTGATGAAATACGTGGCTCATTGCGAAGGAGTAAGAACCCCCCGTTACTTCATTATCGATCAGCCAAAGGATATAGAAAAAGTGGAACAGTATCTCTCCTATCCTATGTTTATTAAGCCTGCCAAAGCGGGTGATAGCCTTGGGATAGATGAAAATTCTGTATTGTATAATAAGGAAGACCTGCTTAGGAAAGTCGTGGAAATATTCAACGACTATGGCCCCCTGCTGGTTGAGGAATATATTGATGGCCGTGAGTTTACCGTGCTGGTTGCTGCTAGTGAAGACGGAAAGACATGCCGGGTGTTTAAGCCGGTCGAGTATGTCTTTCCTGAAGGAAAATCCTTCAAAACCTATTCACTAAAGACTTCCGAACTGCACCCCGATTGTAATTTTCCCTGCACAGACCCGGTATTAGACAAAGAACTAAGAGCCGCGGCCGAAAAGATTTTTAAAGGCTTCAATGGGATGGGTTATGCCAGGCTCGATTTCAGGGTAAACGACAGGAACGAGATATTTTTCCTCGAGATCAATTTTACCTGCTCTGTTTTTTATACCGATGGGTATGAAGGTTCCGCAGATTTTGTGTTGAAGTTCGACGAAGCCGGCCAGAGAGGGTTTTTAGAACAGATAATAGCCGAAGGCATAGCCAGGCATCGCAGGAAGATGAAGCCATACACAATGAAAGGAAATTCGATTGCGGGTTTCGGCATTTATGCCACCAGGGCGATAAAAAAAGGCGATATCATCTTCTTTGGTGAAGAGAAAGCACAACGGATCGTTACAAAGCGGTTTGTTGAAAAGCACTGGAGCGAAGAGCAAAAACTGAATTTCCGCCGCTATGCTTATGCAGTAAGCGATGAATTATTTATCCTCTGGGACGAAGACCCGTCCGAATGGGCTCCCCAAAATCATAGCTGCGATCCCAATACAGCAATAGACGGACTGAACGTGAAAGCATTGAGGAGTATCCGGAAAAACGAAGAGCTCACGCTCGACTATTCACAATTCCTGGATGACAATATGGAACCCTTTCAATGCAGGTGCGGCGCATCCAATTGCCGCGGGTTGATTAAGGGTGTTGTTGGGAATTCAGTAACGCAGCGGGAACAAAAGCACTATGTTCTTATTGGGAAATAGTTTTTACCGTCCGATATAGACCATCAGGATCTGCACATCACTCGGGTTGATTCCTGATATACGGCTAGCCTGTCCTAATGTTCTAGGTTTTACACGCGCCAGTTTTTCCCTTGCTTCATTTCCGAGCGACTGAATTTTTTTATAATCAAACGCTTCGGGTATCTGCAGATCTTCCAGTTGGCTCATGCGAATTGCCAGCTCCTTTTCCTTTTCAATATAGACTTCATACTTTGTTTGTATAGAAGCCTGTTCAATGGTCTCCTTCGGAAAACGTTGCAGCTTTTCCTTAATAGCAGGCACATTGCCGATCAAATCGGGTAATTCAATATCCGGACGAAGCAGGATCTTGTCCGCTTTTTGCTTTTCAGATATCGGGGCGGAATTAATCGAAAGCAGGTAGTCATTGACCTCAGCAGGCTGAATGGAAACTTCCCTGAGAACGCTTTTTATATTATCAACATCTTTCTTTTTCTCAATTACTTTATCCATTCGCTCCTGGGAGGCTAAACCTAAGCGATAACTTAATTCAGTTAACCGCAGATCGGCATTGTCCTGCCGGAGCAAGGTTCTGAACTCAGCTCTTGAAGTGAACATCCTGTATGGCTCTTCAGTTCCTTTGCTTATGAGATCATCGATCAAAACTCCGATGTAGGCTTCACTCCTCTTTAATATGAGCGGCTCTTCATTCCTGGTTTTTAGATGGGCATTGATTCCTGCCATCAGGCCCTGGCAGGCCGCTTCCTCGTAACCAGTTGTTCCATTTATTTGTCCGGCGAAGAATAAATTAGCTAAAAGCTTGGTTTCCAATGTATGTTTCAGCTGGGTGGGTGGAAAATAGTCATACTCTATCGCATAACCCGGCCTGAATACCTTCACATTCTCAAAGCCAACTATATTACGAAGAGCTTCGTATTGTGTTTCTTCTGGAAGTGAGGTTGAGAAACCGTTGACATATATTTCAATAGTGTTCCATCCTTCTGGTTCGATGAATAATTGATGTCTCTCCCGTTCGGCAAACCGGTTTATTTTGTCTTCGATACTTGGACAATAACGAGGACCTACTCCGTCAATTCTCCCTGTAAACATGGGACTCCTGTCAAACCCAGTTTTTAAGATATCGTGAACCGTGGAGTTTGTATAAGTTATCCAGCAACTTCTTTGTGTTTTGGGTTTGGGTGTATTTGTATATGAGAACCCGGTAATTTCCTCGTCACCTGGCTGCTCTTCCATTTTACTATAGTCGAGGCTACGCCCATCGACTCTTGGTGGGGTTCCGGTTTTTAGCCTGTCGCTTTCAAAACCCAGGGACACCAATTGCTCGGTAATTCCAGTTGCCGCTTTCTCGGCAGCCCTTCCCCCTCCGAATTTCTTTTCTCCAATATGAATAATGCCGTTTAAGAATGTTCCGTTTGTAAGGACAACTGCTTTTGATCTTATCTCGTGACCAAGCCCGGTTATTACTCCGCAAGCGATATTGTTTTTTACCAGCAGGCCTTTAACCATGTCCTGGTAGAAATCGACATTGGGAGTTTTTTCCAACATTTCCCTCCAGGTGGCTGAAAAAAGCATCCGATCATTCTGGGCTCTTGGGCTCCACATCGCGGGGCCCTTTGAGCGGTTCAGCATGCGGAATTGTATCATGGACAGGTCGGTAACAATTCCAGAGTACCCCCCCAACGCGTCAATTTCTCTCACAATTTGGCCTTTTGCAATTCCCCCCATGGCCGGATTGCAACTCATCTGGGCGATAGTCTGCATATTCATGGTGACAAGCAGAACTCTTGAACCAAGATTTGCTGCTGCCGCGGCGGCCTCACACCCGGCATGGCCGGCCCCAACTACTATTATATCGTATTCTGGAAACATGTGCGCAAAGGTATCTTATTTCTAGAACGGCAGTAAACGTGGAAATTAGAAACCGGTGTTTCACGTGACACGTTGGTGTTTCAGGCTGAAACAATTACCCTTTTTTGAAAACCGATAGGTATTCCTCTTCCTTTTCCCGCATCTGCTCCTGCTGT
Source organism: Chitinophagaceae bacterium (assembly GCA_035694045.1). Taxonomy (GTDB): domain Bacteria; phylum Bacteroidota; class Bacteroidia; order Chitinophagales; family Chitinophagaceae; genus VBAT01. The sequence goes on along the minus strand of DASSFT010000502.1, from coordinate 16,352 downwards.
TTCTGGGTTTTGTCTTTATAACCACAAAGGTGCAAGGCTCCATGAAAGATCACCCGGGCCAGTTCGACATTCACAGATTCGCCGAGTTTTGCCGCATTATCCTTGACCCTGTCTATACTGATGTAGATCTCCCCCAAGGTCTCGGTCTTGGTTTCTGACAGGTCAAAGGTTACTATGTCTGTATAGTAGTCATGTCCGAGATATTGCCGGTTGATCTTTAAGAGCTCGCCATCAGAACAGAAAATGTAATTCAGCTGCGCCAGGCCTTTTCCCTCCCGCCGGAAAAGCAATTCAATTTGCTTTTTTAACCGGCCCCTTTTTCGAAAAGAGGGGTATTTTTTATTAAAAAAGAAATAAACTTTTGATTTTGAAGGCATGATTTCAGGATTCGTAAACAATTCAAAACGGGGTGCTGTAAATTTGCATTATCATTATGAACATGAAGTTATCTCAACTTAAACCCGGGCAGCGGGCAATCATAAAGCATTTTAATAACCAGGAAATACATTTAAAGTTAATGGAAATGGGTTGTTTGCCAGGTGAGGAGATCTCCGTGGAGCAGAAAGCGCCCCTGGGCGACCCAGTGTCGGTGAATATCGCCGGCTATGTATTAAGCCTCAGAATCAATGAAGCAGACCAGATTATTGTTTCCATAATTGATTGATTAACAACTAATTAATGAAAATCGGACTGTATTTTGGCTCCTTCAACCCGATACATGTAGGACATCTAATTATAGCCAATCACCTCCTTAATGCCACCGATCTCGAAAAGGTCTGGTTAGTGGTATCTCCTCAAAACCCCTTTAAAAAAAGCCAGGCACTTTTAAATGAATATCACCGGCTTCATCTCGCCAAGACGGCTACGGAAGAGGATAACAGGATCAGGATTTCTGATATTGAGTTTGGATTGCCAAAACCCTCCTATACAGTTACCACTTTAATACACCTGGAAGAAAAATTTCCGGGTAATCAATTTAGCCTGATCATGGGTAGCGATAGTTTTCAAAACCTGGACAAATGGAAGAACTATGAAACCATTGTGAAACACTATCCGATATATGTTTACAAAAGAGAAGGGTTTGAAATAACAAATGACTTCAATTCAAAACTAACATTACTGGATGCGCCGCTGATTCAGGTATCTTCCACGGCCATCCGTCAATTGATCAAAGAAAAAAAATCCATCCGCTATCTCGTTCCGGATAAAGTAAAAGAAGAAATAGAACGGGGTGGTTATTATCTCAGGTAGAGATATTGACAAAGAAGCCGAGTAACAGGCAGGCGGCAACGATAAAAGGAGAGGGGACCCGGGTATAAGACAATAATAAACTTGTTCCAATGATCACGCATACATTCAGCAGGCTGATGGTCTTGGGTTCAATCAATGAAATATCTCTCATGATATAAAAGGTGGACCCGATCATGATACCCACGACAACAGCATTGATACCCTCCAGCGATCGATAAACTGCCGCATACTTTTTAAGATTGCTCCATATAGGAAAAAAGAAAAGGACCAATAAAGCGCTGGGCAGGAAAATAGCGATCGTCCCAATCAAACAACCCACCACCTGCATTTCAGTACCCATATCTTTTAAAGCCATACCACCGGTAAACGAAGCAATAGAAAATACGGGTCCGGGCATGGCCCTGACTATCCCCATTCCGGTATACATATCATTTTCATCGATCTGCACGACACTGCTATCCTTTGTCTTAATAGCTTCAGGTCTTACACTGAATTGCTCATACATCATTGGCATTAGTACATGCCCTCCTCCAAAAACCAGGCTACCCATTCGGTAGGTATTTTCAAAGAGATTGATGGGTTTTCGGTTGGGCCAGTTATTCTTTTTCGCAATACCACTGAGGATACCGGCGGCAATGAAAATGATCCCGAACAACCAAAAGTTCCACCATTTTATTTTTCGCGGCTTCTGTTCTATCTGGGGAATACGTTTTTTACTTAGGTTAGTGGCTATACCGCCCAAAATGATCAGCGCAGGAAATATACCGGGCATTTTAAAGAGAAAATAAGTGATCGCTGTACTTATGATCATAATAGTCCAGGTAATCGAATTCTTGATCGAAAGCGGGAAAGCTGTAAAGCAGGCATATAATAAAAATCCTGCTGCCATTGGAGGGATGAATTTGAAGATATTCCCGTTCAATGCATTCTTATCTATGTAAGACAGTAAAAAAGAAAGAGCTCCCATCAAAATGCAGGCAGGAGCGATCCAGATAAGTAATGTGAGTATTGCCAATGTAACACCACCGCGTTTATAGCCGATCAGCGTAAGGGTCTGGGTTGATGAGGCGCCGGGAAGCAATTGACAAAATGCATTGTACTCCATCAATTCGCTTTCGGTCAAATAGGGTGTCTGGCGGACGAAGGTTTTCATCATCATCGCCAAATGGGCCTGCGGACCCCCATAAGCTGTAAGGCTATGTAAAAAGACAGCCTTTAGAAAATGTACGTGACGAATTAGCATCCCGGGAATAAATATAAAACAAATCAGCCACCACCAGTTTATTGTTTATGCTTTCTAATCCCATGCCCCGGTTTTACAGAGTCTCATTTTGATTTCAGGCATCCCGATATTCCTGAGCGAAGCGAAGGGTCGTTGCGTCTTTGCGCCGTGGCGTGAGATTATCCTGGAGCGGGAAAGCTGTTTTATGGTAAATTCATGCAAAATTGTTTAATGAAGCACCTATCGTTTGCTGTCGTCTTTGTTTTATTATTTGTTCAATCCCGTTCACAGAGCGACGTAACAAAACTAAAAGACAGGGCCAATGCAGCCGCCCAAAAGATCGAATCAAAATGTATCGCCTGGAGACGAACAATTCACGAGCACCCGGAATTGGGGAATCGTGAATTTAATACCGCCAAACTGATCGCTACCCATCTGAAGAGTTTGGGCCTTGAAGTAAAGGAGGGTGTTGGAAAAACAGGTGTTGTGGGGATTTTACGCGGAGCCAAACCAGGCCCCTGCATTGGCCTTCGCGCCGATATGGATGCCCTGCCAATTGTTGAAAAGGTAAATACTCCATTTGCCTCGAAAGAAAAAGCAAATTATAATGGCCAGGAAGTGGGCGTGATGCATGCCTGCGGTCACGATACGCATGTTTCCATGCTGATGAGCGTTGCCGAGATCCTCGCAGGCATGAAAAATGATCTGAAAGGAACTGTAAAATTTATTTTTCAACCGGCAGAAGAAGGACCTCCGGAAGGAGAAGAAGGCGGTGCGCCGTTGATGGTTAAAGAAGGAGTGATGGACGATCCCAAAGTAGATGTCATATTCGGGCTTCATATCGAATCCAATATTGAAGTGGGACAGATACAATACAAACCCGGCGCCTTTATGGCTTCATCCGATTGGTTTCATATTGTAGTGAAAGGCAAAGGCAGCCACGGCTCCCAACCCTGGCTTGGAGTAGACCCGATCGCCATCTCGGCCCAGATAATCGAAGGATTGCAGACAATCGTCAGCCGCCAGTCGGAACTTACCAAGGCACCTGTAGTTATCACAGTCGGTAAAATTAACGGGGGAGTGCGAAGCAATATCATTCCTGATGAATGTGTAATGGATGGTACGATCAGGACCCTTGACAGCAAAATGCAACTGGAAGTTCATGAGAGAATAAAACACACGGTCACAAATATTGCAGAGGCGGGCGGAGCAACAGCTACCGTGAACATTGATTCAAAAACCCTGGTAACCTATAACACCCCTGAACTGGTAAAAAAAATGCTTCCTTCCCTGGGATCGGCTGCAGGAGTCAATAATGTTACAGAAAGGGAATGGGTGACTGGCGCAGAAGATTTCTCCTATTATGGTACCAAGGCGCCTTCTTTTTTCTTTTATCTTGGAGGCATGCCCAAAGGCAACGATCCCAAGAAAGCGCCACCACATCATACTGCTGAATTTTTTGTAGACGATGCAGGAATGATAACAGGGATCAAGGCATTTTGCCACCTGGTAATTGATTATATGAACACGAAATAACCGCCATGAAGAAAAATTTCTTACTGTTTCTTTCTTTTCTTATAACCACCATTGTTTTTTCACAAAAGACCGATAAAAAATTGCAGGAGAAACTGCAGGAAGCCATAGCCGGGTTTAATGGTGATGTCGGCATTTATGTAAAAAATCTCAGGACCGGCAAAATCGTTGCTATTAATGCCGACACTGTTTTCCCGACAGCAAGTATTGTCAAAGTACCGATACTGATCGGTGTAATGGATAAGCTGAATAAAAAAGAACTGGATTATGACCAGGAATTATTATATCGCGATTCGCTGGCTTATTCCGACTATGATGTAGTGGCTTCTTTCAAAGACACGGTCAAGATCGCCTTGAAAAAAGTCATTATGCTAATGCTCACCACAAGCGATAATACTGCCAGCCTCTGGCTGCAAGGCCTGGCCGGCACCGGAGCAAGGATCAATTCTATTCTTGACAGCCTCGGTTTTAAAGATACCAGGGTCAATTCAAGAACTCCGGGAAGAGAAAACAACAGGACTGTCTATGGATGGGGACAAACCAGTCCCGCCGAAATGGGAAGAATATTTGAAATGATCTATCAAAATAACATTATCTCCCCGGCCGCGTGCGAAAGGATGATGCGTTGCCTGGGAAGGAATTATTGGGATGAGAATGAAGCGATCTCGGAGGTTCCGCCATATATCGAGGTGTTTAGCAAAAATGGCTGTGTCAATGCCGTACGAAGTGAAGTTTTGCTGGTAAATGCTCCACACAACCCCTATATATTTTGCATTTTTACCAAGAACAATAAGGATATCAGTTGGACGCATGCCAATGAAGCGTGGACCCTCGCAAGGACGCTATCTTCGCTACTGTGGCATTATTTTGAACCAAAGGATAAATGGTCTAAGTCTGAGGCTGAACAGAACTAATTTTTGAAGGATGCTAGATACTGGATAATCGATCCTGGATGCAGTTGTGCTAGAATCCAGCATCCAGCATCTAGCATCTATCGAAGTACCTGATACGCAATTAAACTCATTACATAGGCAAGTGCTGTCATGTATACGAATTGAATTATCGGCCATTTCCAGCTTCGCGTTTCTCTTCTTACGATTGCCAGTGTGCTCATACATTGCATAGCAAAAACATAAAAGATCATCAGGGATATACCGGAAGCAAGGTTGAAAATAGGTTTCCCATCCGGGCCGACGGCAGCTTTCATTTTTTCTTTCAGCTTCAAGTTGTTTTTTTCATCACCGACGCTGTAGATAGTGGCCATGGTGCCTACAAACACTTCTCTTGCGGCAAAAGAGGTGATAAGCGCAATGCCGATTTTCCAGTCGTAGCCTAATGGAGTTATCGCCGGTTCTATGCTCTTGCCCATAATTCCAGCCCATGAATTTTCCAACTTGGCTGCCTTATACTCTTTATCCAGTGATGCGGTATCTGCTTGGGGTTGAGTTTTTCGTTCGGCAAACTGATCGCGGATCCTGCTCATTCTTTTTTCGGGACCGAAAGAACTCAGGGCCCAGAGAATAAGGCTGATGATCATGATCACCCTGCCCGCGTCGGTGACGAATATCCTTGCTTTGCTGATCATCGTTTGCAGCACATTGTTCCACCGTGGCGAACGGTAGGTGGGTAATTCGAGAATGAAAAAACTTTTTTCCTTTATTTTAATAAACCATTTGGCCACATAAGCCACGATCAAAGCCATAACAAGGCCGAGCAGGTATAGTCCCATCATCACCAGCCCCTGCACGCTTAAAAAGCCAAAAACATAAGTGGGTGGAATAACAAGACCGATCAATATTGTAAATACCGGCAACCTTGCAGAGCAACTCATTAATGGGGTTATCAATATCGTAAGCAATCTTTCCTTCCGGTTTTCGATACTCCTGGCACTCATGATCGCGGGCACCGCACAGGCAAAACCGCTGATCATTGGCATTACGCTTTTTCCATTGAGACCTACGCTACGCATCAGCCGGTCGGTTAGAAAACTGATCCGGGCCATGTACCCCGTATCTTCCAGTAAGGTGACAATGCCAAACAGGATCATGATCTGTGGAACGAACATGATAATACCCCCGAGGCCCGCAATAACGCCATTGATCAGGAGATCACTCCACCGCGTATCAGGCAATGAGGAGGACAACGAATGGGACAAAAGCGTGACGCCGCTATCGATCCAGTCCATGGGAAAGGAGGCCAGCCAGAATACACTTTGAAACAACAGGAATAAAACAGCCAGTAATATGAGATAACCCCAACGGCGATGGAGCAGGATATTATCCAGCTTTTCCGTAAAAAGGCTTTGCTGCAAAGGATCGGGTTCCGACACAGCCGCCTGCATGATCTGCCGGATACGGGTATATCGCTGCAGGATCTCTTCAGCCTGTGTTTTGGTCGGGTTGAATTTATTTTTTTCCTCTATGCTTTCTACCAACACCTGGTCCGAATCGTTTAGTGCAAACGATTCATGATTGATCAGGTAATGGATCGCTCCATAGTTGCTTAATTCCGGGAACCGGTTTTTTACCTCACCAACAGCCGCGTCAGCCAGGGACCTGTTGTCAATAAAATCTCTTACCGGTGCCTGGAAAAGCTGCTGCGAAGTTTGTTCTATCACTTTTTTCAGTTGCGCAATTCCTTTTTGCTTTCGTGGGTTGACAGGTACAACGGGTACACCCAACTCTCTTTCCAGCTCGGGAATATCTATCCTGATCCCTTTTTTAGCAGCCATATCCATCATTGTCAAAGCTATCACCACGGGTACTTTGAGATCGATGATCTGGGTACAAAAAAGCAAATTTCTTTTGAGATTACTGGCGTCTGCCACAGCCACCACCACATCAGCCTTTATATTGTTGTCCTGGTTGAGTAAGACTTTATAACTTACCCATTCATCCATTTTTCTCGGGTAGAGGCTATAACTGCCGGGTAGATCGATCACTTCGGCCTTTGTATCCGCCGAAAGGGAGGTGGAACCAGTCTTTTTATCTACTGTGACACCGGGATAATTGCCCACTTTCTGTCGCATGCCGGTCAGGCAATTAAAGATCGAACTTTTCCCACTATTGGGATTGCCAACCAAAGCAATATGTATTCGTCCTTTTTCAGGCATAAAATAGCTGTAAAAATAAAATGACAAGGCCTAATGGATGTTACGAAATACGGTTTTTCGGTTGAGGTTTACCATAATGAAGTGTCGAAGGCAACTTGCGCGACTACTACCTTGCAAGCCGGGGAACCTGATTAAAAACCGTAAAGTCTGACAAAAGTTTAACTGAAACACGAAGAAAGAATATAATAATAAGCCGCTGCGATAATACCTTTGCCAGTACAAACCTGATTAATCATGTTGTCACTTCGAGCCGGGATATTTTTTTTATTGACATTTGTCTTCACTGCCGCTTCTGCACAAAAATTAAAAAAAGCCGATAAAGCCCTTGTCGAAAAGCTGAAACAGCATATCGGGTATCTCGCCGATGACAAGCTGGAAGGAAGAAGGGCTGGCACCCATGGCGAGGAATTGGCGATGGACTATATTATTGGCCAGTTCAAAGAAGTCGGGTTGATACCTAAGGGTACAGAGTCTTACCCACAATCATTCCCGATCAATGAGGGCAAACAGATTGCTTCCTCTACTTATTTTATCATCAACAATAACAATCTTGAGGCCGGCAAGGATTTTTTTCCTTTTCCTTTCAGTGCTGCAAAGAAAATTGAAGCAAGTCCTGCTATTGCTCTGCAGGAAGCAGACATGCCCTGGTTTATTGATTTAGCGGAACCCCTGGATGAAAATAAGAGCAATCCCCATTTTGATTTGAATGAATATATCCGCACCAATTCAAAAAAAGCCGCTGACCGAGGAGCTACCGCCGTTATTCTTTACAACTCGTCGGCTGTAGATGATCAACTGGTGTTTAATGGAAAAGACAAATCCGAATTATTGCAAATACCGGTCATCTATGTATCTAAAGATGCTGCAAAGAAATATTTTAATGATAAAACAGCTACACTGAGCATAAAGTTGAAAGCGGACATCAGTGAGAAAAGCAGAACCGGGCACAATGTAATTGGTTACATTGACAACGGGGCGTCAACCACGGTGATCCTAGGAGCACATTTTGATCACCTGGGCTATGGCGAAGATGGCACCTCCATGTTGCGTACGGGCGAAAAATTGATTCATAACGGCGCTGATGATAATGCCAGCGGAACGGCGGCATTGATCGAGCTGGCCAGGATACTAAAGGCCTCCAAAGCAAAAAACAACAACTATCTTTTTATAGCTTTTTCAGGAGAGGAACTGGGATTGTTTGGTTCGAAATATTTTACCGATCATCCAACGATAGATCTTTCCAAAGTAAACTATATGATCAATATGGATATGGTGGGTAGGTTGAATGATAGCACAAAGGTTTTACAGGTTGGAGGCTATGGGACTTCACCCGAATGGGCTACCGTCATCAATCCACATGAAAAGAAGCTTCCGTTTGTCATCCATATCGATTCAAGTGGAACGGGTCCCAGCGACCACACTTCTTTTTACCGAAAGGATATTCCTGTCCTGTTCTTCTTTACCGGCCAGCACAAGGATTATCACCGGCCGACAGATGATGCGGACAAAATAAATTATATAGGTGAGCTGAAGGTGATCGAGTACATTACCAAAATTGTTACTGCTTTGAACAAGGAAAATCAAAAGCTGGCTTTCCTGAAAACAAGGGAAACGCAGGTTAGCACTACTGCATTCAGGGTAACCTTGCGGATCATGCCCGACTATACCTACGATGGTTCAGGACTCAGGGCCGATGGTGTGACCGAGGGAGGACCTGCGGCGAAAGCCGGATTGAAAGCAGGAGATGTTATTGTCCAGCTGGGAGATTACCCGGTCAATTCGATGGAAACCTACATGCAGGCGCTCAATAAATTCAAGAAGGGAGATAAAACGAAAGTAAAGTATAAACGAGGCAATGAAACACTTGAGTCGCCTGTTGAGTTTTAATGTGAGGAAGAAGGCCACAGAGAGCCACAGAGAAATTGTGAATATTGCATTGCGCGTACGTAATTGTGGACGGAATGAAACAAAGAGTGTGACGTCCGTCTTTGAAGACACCAAACATTCAACATTCAGTATACCTTTCAAATGGCAGAACGCGGATTTAAACTGGCTCTTAATAACCATGAACTGGCCGAAGAATTTTTTGAAGATACCCGGCTCCTCGGTATCATGGCTCCGCTAAAAGATTATCAATTCTGTTGGCGGCTTAACCGCAGCCTGCGAATGGACCTCCGGGTTAACAACAATATCGAAATACAACTTAAGAGAAAGAACCGCGACTATTTCTTTGCGGTATTTGAATATTGTGAACCAACAGGCTCGCTGGCCTACTATGTCTACAACAACCAGTTTGATGGGGAATACCTGCTACCCGAATTCCGGCATTTTGATTTTTTATTATTATTAAAGGGGGACGTGGTTCCGGATGAATTTTTGCAGGATAGAATAACTGCTATCCGCGAGATAGGCGGCGTACAACTCGTGACCGAGCTTACCAACGAGAAAATAAAGAATAAAGAACACCTGGTGTTTTGAGGTTTGTTTCTCGCGGCGACGCCACGTTTGAATCTTAATAGTAGTTGGTTGCGACAGGGAGGTCGTAGTCTTGCATGTGGCGGGACAACGCCGCATTTAAGGACTGTTTTTCGTTGCGTCGTGGCGAGAGAATGTATTTCGCGTTTGATCACTATCTAAAATCATTTTTATGTGGAAAGAAGAAGATAACAAGATGTACAGGAAATTTACCTTCAAAACCTTCAGTGAGGCTTTTGCGTTTATGACAAGAGTAGCCCTGGAAGCAGAGAAAATGGACCATCATCCCCTGTGGACCAATGTTTATAATACGGTCGAAGTCTGGCTATCTACGCATGACGCTGGCGATATTGTAACTGATAAGGACAGAAAACTCGCAAAGAAAATTGACGCGTTGGTATAACGGGTTTGTCCGTGCTGGTTATCTCGCATGAATTAAGACCTCATTAATAAAAATAATAGGGGCAGCGAATGGCCAGCTAGTTATGTCATAGCGAAGTATGTCGAAACCGGTCTTCGTTCTTGCCTGCCTTTTCCTATCAACCGCCTCCCTGCATTCCCAAAGCAGGCTGGGCTTGTCTACCGGCCTGGCATTTGATTTAAATAATTCGGGATCGTTCAAGCAAATTCCTTTGTCTCTTCAATGGATGATACCAGCAAGATTAAATAAAAGCTCTTTTGTCTTTAAAGCAGATTTTTCATTCCCCGTTGGAGGCAGGGGTAAGGATAGCGCTTTTACCCTGGCAAGTGGTTTACCTCCAGCTATCGCTGTAGACAAAACTACGCGGAACACATCCTGGTCGTTTTTGATTGGATATCGTTTCGTATTTAATACCAGTTTGGAGAAGAACCGGTTCTTTATTGATTTCCTCCCGATTGGCTTAAGTTTCCAATCATTCAAAATTTCCTATAAGAATTTTAATAAAAGCGACTACGAGGTTATCAATCCTGATGTTGATATGAAGAGGAGGGGTCTGGTAGGTTGTCTTGGCGTTGGCTACATATTAAATGACCTGGTTTTCCAGGTACATGCACAATCACCCATCCTGGTTGTTGAAAAGAAAGACTATGCGGTCAGCTACAGGTCGGCAGCCCCACTCCAGCTGACAGTAGGGTATCTTTTTAAAATTTCTAAACATAAGAAATGAAAAAAGCGCTTCTCAAAAATTTGCTGCTGATCTTCCTGCTGTCGTTTGAATTGACAGGCTGTTACAAACGAAACTTCTATGAAGATCCTGATGATCCGGGCTTAAGCAGGTTCACCAATCGCTCATACAATGTAACATCAGCATATATTAATTCGGAACCATGGGTATCAGTTTTTTCGGGTTCACTAAGTGGTGCATATCACACTAGTATTTTCTGGGATTCGACCTCGGCTTCGAGAGACACATTACACATTACCTGGCGAGGTGAATTTTCTGATCAGTCCCTTTCTTTTTTATCCCCCTGGAGTGACTGGCGCTTTCTCAGCTTTTCTATGCCGGTAAAAAAGAATTTTTCAAAAGAAGATTTCTTAGGATTCAATGGCAAAATATTTCCAGCCGATTCAACAACCGTTACCGTTACTTTAAGCCCGTATGAGTTTATCTCGCCTGCACCTTCCGTTTCCGGAACAGGAAAAATATATTTTGTAAAGGTCAATGCCGGGCCTCACGACCGGGAGTTTACGATCTCCGGCCTGTTTGAAGGAACTCTAGGCTCCGTTCTTATTACTAAAGGGAGGTTTGACTACAGGATCACACCGGCGGACCACAACTTACGGTGAGCTTAATTTTCTCTTCGCTTAAATATTACCGCTGCATTCTGTTGAAGGTCGGCGCTAAATCGAACCTGGTAGGTATCATTTCCGTCATGTATGATCAGCAATCCTGTATTAGGTGGATATTTCCCCAGATTTTCAGCATACAGTACCATTGTTAGTGAATCATTGGCACCCGCGGGAGCATAGATCGTTTTCTTTATTGCAGAAGCTTTCAACCCCTGTTTGGCAATAATTAACTGCCCGTTCAACAACACACTTACTGTATCACCATCCACTTCCCCATTATCATACAGCGAAAGTTCAAGACTGTCCGATTTAAAGTTCACCACCTGCGGAGCAGCTATTGTTCTTTGTGTAATGAATGCTGCAGCGCTGGCTGTGGCCGGCTTGGTGTCTGCAAACATTGAAACAGGTTGTTGCTTATCGGTTTCTTTTTTGTCAGCAACGACAATTGACCCTTTTGTTTCTGGTTTGGGAGTTTCGATAACGGGTTCTTTCTTTGGTTCGACCGGTTTTGTTACGACCAGGGGCTCAGATTTTTTAGGTTCCTGGTTTTGCATCGCTGATTTTGCCGGGGGCTGTTGAACCTGCGCAACAGGCTCGGATTTCGAGGGATTATTTATAGCCGTGTTATTGGCTGCGATCGATTTGTTTGCGTTCTGATCTTTTGAAGCAGGCGGCCCCGTCTGTGTGGAAGCAATAGTTTTCTTTTCATCCGCCACCGCTGGTTTGGCCGGGGACTGTTGCACCTGGACAACAGGCTCGGATTTCGCTGGGGTATTTATAGCAGTGTTATTGGTTGCGACCGTTTTTGTAGGGTTCTGATCTTTTGAGGCAGGTTGTCCTACCTGTGCAGTATTGTTTGAAATAGTTTCTTTCGGTTTCGTAATCGCAACATAGTTAGCCTTCGTTTCCTTCGGCGGCGATACAACTGGCCTTGTTGATTTTGCCAGGTCTTGTTGTTTTTTCTTTTCGGCTTCCTTCTTAGCAACTTCTTCAGCTTGCTTGGCTTCCTTGTAAAAATCCACATCATCGGCAAGCTTTAATTCCTCGAGATGCGGAAATATCTTTGATTTTGTGAGATCCTTTTCCTGGTTCAATGTTGCCTTGCCGGAAATGGAATAGTATTTTTTTGTTTTGTTGGTCTTCCAGTCTCCATCCATCCTCCAGGCACTGTCGCTATGATCAAAATGGAACGTGGTGATCATCTTTACGCCTTTGTCCAGCCGACCCTTGAAATTGTAAGAAACGATCTCGTCGTCTTTTACTTCGCATACATCGCCTTCAATGCTGCCTTTTACTCTTTTTACAATATAGTACAGGGTGTCATTTACCGTGAAGGTGCTGCGGGAATATCCATAGACTTTGTCTTTGTATTGGGTAAGAACAACTTCAAAAGACTGATCTTTCCGGATGGTGGTGCTATCATTGGTTACCGAGCCCATCCAGAGACCGGTCAGGGTTTGCGCATAAAATATGATCGGGAGGAACAAAAAAAGGACACTCAGCTTAATGGCTTTCATAGTTCGGATATTGGACCTTATAAAAAACGAATATAATAAGGCCAAATCGTATAAACGAAGTAGAAAACCAGAGTAGATTTACGAGGAGAGGTTGGCCACAGAGAGCCGCGGAGAAAACGATACACGGAGTACCACAGAGAAAAATTGATTACAAACGACTCTGCAACCAAAGATTATACCCCACGAAACGCAAAGTGTAAAAATGTGCGGGATGGAAAAAAGAAATCCCTCTGTGGCTCTCTTCTTATCCTGGAGTTTAGTTTACAAAAGACTATGGAATACCCCGAAGATTCCCAGAAAAATTGATTAGTAAAGCTCTGTGGTTCTCTGTGGCCAATATGCCCCTACCCATTCATGCTTGCCAGGAACTCTTCATTGCTCTTGGTTCCGCGCATACGCTTGAGCAGCTCATTCATAGCTTCTTCGGTGTTCATATCCGTAAGGTAAACACGAAGCAGGTTCATTCGCTGGAGCACATCTCTTTCCAGCAACAGGTCATCACGACGGGTTGAGGAAGCGGTAAGGTCAATAGCAGGATAAACGCGTCTATTGGATAATCTCCGGTCAAGCTGCAATTCCATATTACCGGTACCCTTAAATTCTTCAAAGATCACTTCATCCATTTTAGAGCCGGTATCGATTAGGGCAGTTGCTAATATGGTCAGCGAACCACCGTTTTCGATCTTACGGGCAGCCCCGAAAAATTGTTTAGGTTTTTGCATAGCATTTGCTTCCACACCGCCCGATAATACTTTACCGGATGCGGGAGCAACGGTATTATGTGCTCTTGCCAGACGGGTGATTGAGTCAAGAAGTATCACCACATCATGCCCGCATTCAACCAATCTCTTGGCTTTCTGCAGGGCCATAGTAGAAACTTTTACGTGTTTTTCAGCAGGTTCATCAAAAGTAGAAGCAATGACTTCGCCTTTGATGCTCCGTTCCATATCTGTTACTTCCTCGGGACGTTCATCTACCAGCACTACCATGAGGTAACATTCAGGATGATTGGCGGATATCGCGTTGGCGACAGCTTTCAACAACATCGTCTTACCTGTTTTAGGCTGTGCCACGATCAGACCACGCTGTCCTTTGCCAATAGGTGTGAACAGGTCAATTATCCTCGTTGAATAATCAGAAGGAGTGGTGAACAGGTTCATTTTTTCAAACGGAAACAGTGGGGTGAGGTAATCAAACGGCACACGGTCGCGGACCTCATCCGGTTTTTTGGCATTGATCGTATCCACTTTCAACAGGGCAAAATATTTTTCACCTTCTTTGGGTGGACGAACGGCGCCAAAAACCGTATCGCCTGTTTTTAATCCAAACAGTTTTATCTGCGAAGGAGAAACATAAACATCATCAGGCGATGATAAGTAGTTATAATCGGAAGAGCGAAGGAAACCGTAACCATCGGGCATCATTTCCAGCACACCTTCGGAAAGTATTACTCCGTCAAATTCAATATTGAAGTATTGTTCACGTCGGGCGGGATATACCTTGTTTTGCCCGGCATTCTGATCAGTTGCAGTCTCGGTCTCATTGTTTTCGTTCTTCACTTCTTCTTCTTCAGCAAGATCTGTTTCGCCATTACTATCTTCTTCGGGTAGATCGGTTACTTCAGAAACAGGTTCTGCTATTTCTTTTTCTTCTATTTTCTTACGGGGCCTTTTGCTCTGTCCCGCTTTATCTTCTTTCTTTACGGCCATGTGAGATTTTTTTTGAGGTTTTTTATCGTCATCATCACTTTCCTGTGCATTCTCTACTATTGCTTCTTCGGTAGTGTTACTGGTGCTTGTTTTAATGATCCTTTTGCGTTTGCCTTTTTCATCGGGGTGAGCGCCACTGGTTTTAGCCCCGGCAACAGCCTGGCTATCGAGGATCTTGTAAACAAGCGCCTGCTTGTCTAATTTTTTTGTGTTGGGGATTTTGAGCTGCTCGGCTATATCCAGCAGTTCAGGAACGAGCATATCGTTCAGTTGCAGAATATCATACATACAAAAAGCTTGATTTTTAACACAGTACCCTGATCACAGTCTGAAAAAAAATGAAAAAGTTGAGTTTATGTAAAAGGAATTGATGAAACCAGATGAGCCTACTAAGAGAGTAACGAACTAATCTGCCCACTTTCTGCTGCAATAATACGGCTTTTTTGCAAAACTAAAAATTTTTAGGCCCTTGCAAAAGGCCGCCGCACGGAGATTTCCTGCAGGAATACGTTAAAAATATCGCGGGTCAATTCAGGGTGTAAAAGCCCTGCATCAAACGAGGGTTATCAAAGGGAAAGTAGCAATAATTCTACATCATGCCGTCAAATCTTATGACCCCGTAAAGAGATGTTGTTCTATTTTTTTCCCTTGTATTTTTTTATTCCTTTGATAAGAACGAATCAAAAAAAGATCCTATGAAAACTACACAGAATGATGCTAGATACCGGATGAGATGTGCTAGAATCCAGCCTCCAGCATCTAGCCTCCATCATCAAAATCCCCCTATAATATCATGATCCTTCTCAACTACCTCTACTCCCACGGAGAACAACTTCTCTGCCTGCTGCGATTTGTAGCATTCAGGGCAAAAGACACCCTGCTCAGTCTTTTTAATTAGATCAAAAAGACGGGTTATCGCATAATTTTTCCAGCTGAAGCAAGCCTGTCAATGAACCCCGTCGCCGAAGAACTCAATAAGTTCTATATCCAGGGCTTTGCTGATCTTTTTCAACGTTAGAACGGTAACATTGGTCTTGCCAGATTCGATGCGGGACATGCTTGCTTTTTCAAAATTGCAAAGTATCGCAAGCTCATTTTGGGTTAAATTCTTTTTTAGACGCAATTCCTTTATTCTGGAACCCAAAGCGGCTAAAAATTTGGGGTCGCTCATAGATTAAATAAAAATCAAATATCTGCAAGCTACTTTGATAAAGGGTTGTCTTACATGACAATTACCAAACTTATTATAAGAATTAATTCAAATTCTTAATTGAAAGGAATATAAACAGTTCGCTTTGTTGTTGTTAAAATCAACCCCCTTGTTTTTGAGTGCACGGAAGGATGGTTTAGGCGCGTTTACTTGAGAAACTTAGTGCCGTCTTATCTTTGCCCTCTTTAAATTTTACAGGATGTTCAACAAGCGGATAAAGATCAGGGAACTTTTAACACAAGAACCGACGGGACAGGAGCTAACAGTAATGGGTTGGGTGCGGACTTTTCGCAATAACCAATTCATTGCATTAAATGATGGATCAACCAATACCAACCTGCAGGTTGTTGTCGAGCTCGGAAAATATGATGACAATTTCCTGAAAAGGATTACCACTTCCGCTGCACTCAAAGTCACCGGTAATGTGATCGCCTCATTGGGAAAAGGGCAGAAAATGGAATTGAAGGCCGCCTCCATCGAAATACTGGGAGACAGCGACGCAGAGAACTACCCGCTTCAACCCAAGAAACATTCCCTGGAGTTCCTGCGAGA
>DASSFT010000501.1:0-3079 GCA_035694045.1 Chitinophagaceae bacterium | reverse complement strand
CGCCAATCCATTGAACAATGAGCTGGATGACAACTACGATATGGATACGTACTGGATGGCGCAGGGATATTTCAATTATAGTAAGACACTTCGCGGTGTTCACAGTATAACTGGTGTATTGGGAGTAAGTTCAGAGCAGGGCTTTAATCATCATGCTGAACAATCGGGTACTAACCTGGTAACAGAAACTGTTTTGACCATGAACTCTGCCGGGATAAAGAATCCATCTGTTACTTCCGAGGAAAGATATTTTAAACATTCTTATTTTGCCAGGCTGGGTTATTCTTACAAAGGAAAATATTTGTTCAACAGTAATTTCCGCGCTGATGCATCTTCCCGTTTCGGTAAAGAAAACAAATGGGGCTACTTCCCATCCGCTTCTGTCGGCTGGCGTTTTTCAGAAGAGAGCTTTATGAATTGGTCAAGGAAATACCTGGATGATGGAAAATTCAGGGTGAGCTATGGAGCTATTGGTAATGACAGGATCGGCCCTTATGATGGTCTTCTTCGTTACACGTTTGGCAACAACTATTATAATGGAGTATCCGGGGTGGCACCTCCTTCCACTTTTGGAAACAGTACGCTGGCCTGGGAATCCGTAAACCAGTTTAATGTCGGGATGGACCTTGTGTTCCTGAAGGGAAGACTTTCGTTAACGGCTGACTATTATAACAAGACAACTAATAATCTTTTATATAGCGCGCCGCTGCCTTCCAATACTGGTTTTAGCACGGTAAAAGTGAATGTGGGATCAATACAGAATAAAGGATTCGAGTTTGTTTTAAGCGGCTATCCAGTAAGAAATAAAAATGTTTCCTGGAATGTTTCCTGGAATATGTCGATCAATAACAATACGGTCAGGGAATTGTACGGCGGTACCAGCTTATTGCCGGGTTCTGTGTGGAAAGTTTCAGAAGGTGGCCGTCTTGGAGATTTTTATGGATACCAGGCCCTGGGAGTCTATGCCTATGATGAATCGAATGCATGGACACCGGATTATTTGCACCAGTTGACACCCGTGTTTGTGAACAATGTGTTTACAGGTTATACGCTGGATGGAAAGCCCTACACAGGCGCAGTGAAACAATTAAGCACGAATGGTCTGGTCTCGAAAGGTGGAGATATGATATGGCAAAATACTAATCTCGATAGCGTGATAGATGATAATGACAGGTTCATATTAGGTAATGCTCAGCCTGACTGGATAGGAGCACTGACCAACACCGTTTCGTACAAGAACTTCACCCTTTCATTTACTTATTATGTGGCCTGGGGTGCGGAAATTTATAATAATGCCCGTGTACAGCTCAACCTGAATGCAACGACGAATGTGACACCTGAGCCCCAGTATATTCAAGGTGCGTGGTGGCATCCGGGCGATGTTACGATCTGGCCGGTTGCGAAGAACAATGCTGTCAGCAATGGAAGAGCCGGGAGCAGCCTTTATATTGAGGATGCTTCGTTCATCCGCCTGCGTAACGTAAGACTGTCATATGATGTGCCTAAAAAGGTTATATCAAAAGCGAAACTCCAGGCAGTATCGGTATTCCTTTTTGGAAATAACCTGATCACCTGGACCAACTATACATGGTATGACCCGGAAATTTCTTTGGGAAGTGCATTGACGCCCGGCCAGGATAGCGGCCGCTTCCCCCGGAAAAGAGAATTTGGTGGAGGATTAACTGTTAACTTCTAAAAAGGGAAAAATGAAAAGATCAATATATATTATTATTATCATCGCGCTGTCGGGACTGCTGGTTACTGGATGCAAGAAAAAACTGGATCAACAACCCATTTCCGATCTTTCATCCGCGCTTTTCTGGAAAACACCCGAGCATGCACAACTGGGAGTTTCGGCAATCTATGATGCCATTCAAAAAGCTTTCAGCAGCAATGGAAGCTTTACCGAATGGGCTGATGCACGTTCCGACAATTTTACTTTTGGAGGTACAGGTGAAAACCAGATCAACATTGTATTGAATGGACTCAATTCTACCACAGCCACCGCATCATGGGACAATATTTTTGTAGCTATCTCAAGAGCAAATTTTGCTATAAAATATATTCCCGGGATAGCCGGTTTAAGCGAGCTTCAACAAAATCACTACCTGGCCCAGGCCTATACGCTCCGGGCATACATGTATTTCTGGGCAGTAAGGTTATGGGGAGCCGTGCCGGTAAGATTGGTCCCATACGAGAATATCAATGAAAACCCAAATAAGACAAGAACCCCTGCAGATTCCGTTATCAATAGTGTGATCATACCCGACCTGGTGAAATCTGTTGACCTGGTCGATAAATTAAATACAAGCATTTTTGAGATCGGCATAGGTGCTATATATGCCATTCTCGCTGATGTATACCTGTGGAAGAAAGATTATACGAATGTTTTAAGTACAATAGATAAACTGATCGCGCTTAACAGGTATGCTTTAACACCGTCGACTGCCATTTTCAGCCAGTATAAGGATATGATCGTTGCCGCGGGTACTAAGGAGAATATCTGGACATTGAACTGGGACTTTCTTGTAGATGGAGGGAATGGCATCGGTGGGAAGATCGGTTCATCTGACCAAACTTCCAATTATTACATAGACAGCATCGTCTCTATGAAATGGGAGACCAATAAGCAGGACATCAGGCGGGGTATCACTTACGACACAACAATAGCTAATGCCCTTCAAAGGATCATACAGGTATGGAAATTTTATCCGCCGGATAATAACGGCAAACCTGTAGTACCAAGCCGGGCTCAAAACCAGGTAAAAATGCTCTTATACCGCTGGGCCGACATTTTATTAATGCGTGCAGAAGCGTTGAATTGGGCAAACAATGATAAAGTGGGAGCAACAGCCATCGTTAACCAGATCCGTACAAGGGCAAAAGCAGGTAACCTGAATCCTGCGAATTATAATAACCTGGCCACACAAACGGATATGGAAACGGCTATACTCGACGAACGGCAACTGGAGTTGTTCGGCGAAGGTAAACGCTGGTTTGATCTGGTAAGGACAGGTCGTGTAATAACAGTTATGGACCCGCTCGTAAAAAGAAGACAACAAATACTGGGTGTTGGTCA
>DASSFT010000500.1:0-3583 GCA_035694045.1 Chitinophagaceae bacterium | reverse complement strand
GATTATCACCTGAAATGGTACCATAATTCCTGGCAACAACTTTCACATAACGACCGATCGTATCATGAGTCGGGATGTTCATATAAGTTGACAGGCCGATTCGTTTTGATTCAACGACGTGCCCGATCGAAGAGTAATTCTCTCCATCCATCGAAACAAAGGCCTCCACATCAGATGGAAGATAGATCCAGCTTGATGGCTGGCTAAGAGCATGTACGACCACAAGATTGATCGTATCTTTTTTGCCCAGGTCTATGATTGCTTCGCAATCGGTTCCCTCAAAACCCAGAAACTCGTTGGACCGGGCCAATCCTTTTTCATTATGTACTCCGTTGACAAGGGTAAATCCTCCATCTCCCGAATACTTGGGCGAAGGCGGAACAGATAACGTAATTTTTTTCCCGGTTGCTTTATTGAAATAAAATGATTGCGATAACGAACTAACTATTTTATCCTTCACCATCAGTGTCGCAGTTTTTTCGGAACTCATCGTAATAGGGATCGGCTGGGTATAGGGTAACAGCGCAGAACTGATTTTGGAAGGGATCCACCTAATTTCTGCCATTGGGTTATTTGTTTCTACTTTCCACATCACCCCTTGATAATTATCGCTGGGTATTACAACCGCATTCAGATCAAAGTATGCCTTGCTATAATGGACTCCCCACTGTTCATATCTCTTAAACAGCCCGGGCAGACGCTTTTCAAAATCCTTATAATTCCTTTTTTCCTTTGGCGTCCACAACACCTCACTCAATGCACTCATACGCGGAAAAAGCATGTACTGTGCAATTGTTTCATTGCCGATGTATTCGGTCCAAAGATTACCCTGTGCACCCAGCACATATTTGCTTTCTTCAGCCGTCAAATCATGCGGTACAGGCTCATAATTATAAACTTTTTGAAGTGGTAAATAACCACCGATAGTCACAGAGTCATCGTTGCGCGTTTGCGAATAGTTCAGGTAAACCCATTGATCCGGGGTCATGATTACCTTGTGCTTTTGACGGGCTGCTTCCGTACCGCCCTCTTCACCACGCCAGCTCATGACAACAGCATTTGGTGCCAGTCCGCCTTCCAGTATCTCATCCCAGCCGATCAATGTTTTCCCTTTGCTCTTTATATGTTTTTCCATGCGCTGGATGAAATAACTCTGCAGCTCATGCTCGTTTTTCAGGTTATTCTCTTTCATCCTTTGCTGGCATAAAGGACAGCGCTTCCAGTTTTCCTTTGGACATTCATCTCCCCCGACATGAATATATTTTGAGGGAAACAGGGGAATAATCTCATCGATCACATCCTGCAGGAATTTAAAAGTATTTTCTTTGCCCGCGCAAAACACATCATTGAAGACTCCCCAGGTTTGCTGCACTTGTTTGCCCGTTGAATCACCATACCAGGCGCACTGGGGTGGATGCTTTGTTGATTCATTCGGAAAGCAGCTTAATTGAGGATAGGAAGCTATCGCGGCTGACGAATGGCCCGGCATTTCAATCTCAGGTATCACTTCAATAAATCTTGCTGCCGCATACCTTACCACTTCCTTTATTTCTGCCTGTGTATAAAACCCGCCATATCGTTTGCCATCATTCCCTTTTCCCGGGAAGCGGCCAATGATCGTTCCGTTTCTCCAGGCACCGACTTTAGTGAGGTTCGGGTATTTCTTTATTTGAATGCGCCAGCCCTGGTCCTCGGTCAGGTGCCAGTGAAATGTGTTGAACTTGTGTAAAGCGAGATAATCGATATATCTTTTTACAAATTCTACAGAGAAGAAATGACGGCCAACATCCAGGTGCATACCCCGATAGGAGAAACGAGGCAGATCGTTTATCTGTAAGCAGGGAATACCAAACGTCGGAGAGAATGTTTTTTGCTGTTCCGTCGGCAACAATTGAATCAACGTTTGCATGCCATAGAAAGTTCCCGAAGCAGTTTGCCCCTGGATAAGAATGCTGTTTGGCGAAACGGTCATTGAATAAGCGCCTTCCTTGCCGGGGACCAAAGTCTGTACTGTCACCAGCTGGATAAAATTCGATTGTGCTGCCTTTGTCTTTTTTAATTTGAAACCAAACTTGTTATAGATATAATCATTCAAAAAGCTGGCGGCATTATCATCGACTCCATTCTTGACAACAAGAACGGTACCCCGGTTAAAATGAAAGGAACCTGTATCAATTTTCACTTCGGCGGGCTGTGGTATGATGTCCAACTGCTGGGCTGAAAGAATAACTGAACAGAAAAGAAGGACAAGCAGGCTAATCGTTGATTTCATAGTTTGTTTATTTCAGTATTGGCAGAACAATATTACTGCTATTTGCTGCATCGTGATGGATTCTTATTGTTGCTTTTTGAAAAGCGCTTTCATCACATTCATAGACGTTGACAAACTGCTGGGGGTTGCGGTCAGCCAGCGGAAACCAGCTGCTTTGCACCTGGATCATCAGGCGATGGCCTTTTTTAAATGTATGAGCCACATCCGGCAGGTCAAACTTCACTGTTTCGATCTTATTCGGTTTAAATGGTTCCGGTTTTTCAAAACTATTCCTGAATTTTCCACGCATGATTTCCCCGCGCACCAGCATTTGATAGCCACCCATCGGGTAGGAGCCTCCATTTGTGCGGCGCGGTTGGTCGATATCGTCCGGGTATTTGAAATCATCCGGAAATACATCAATGATCTTTACTACAAAATCCGCGTCTGTAGTACTAAGGCTTACTTTCAGGTCTGCAGTAACAACGCCGGCAAGTGTCAGGTCTTCAGTCAACACATTGGTCTGAAAGCTCAGCACATCCGCTCTTCTTGAAGCAAAGCGTTGGTCATCGGTCATGTATTCCCTCGTTCGACTAAAATGAACATCTTCTGCATAAGGTACAGGATGAGCCGGATCACTGATATATTCAGATGAACTTTTTGCGAGGGTGGGTTTAGTCCATGACAAGCTATTATTTGAATTCAAATAAATAGCGGTCGGCAGACTGTTTGAAGGAGGCCATTGACCCATTTTCCGCCATTCATTGGATCCCGTAAAGAAAATCGTTGCTTCCGCAATCTTTGGATCCTCACCCGTTCCTTTTAAATAATAATTGAAGAATGGCAACTCGATATTGTTCTGGTACCAGAACGAGGTATTGGAATCGAAGCGTGCATTTCCCAACGCAGTTCCATCGCGGCTGGCCCACTGTCCATGATACCAGGGCCCCATGACCAGTCGATTGTTAGAGGAAGGATTTTGTTTTTCTATAGCCTTGTACAGGTTCCAGGCGCCAAAGCAATCCTCTGCATCAAATAAACCACCTACAACCAGTGTCGCGGGCTTGATATCATACATGGCATTCCTTGCGTTCCTCGCTTTCCACCAATCATCATAATTTGGATGCGCATAAAGATCTTTCCAGAATTTTATACTGTCGCCGATCATTTCACCAAGATGTTTTAAAGTTCCTGCCTCCAGGTAAAATTCATAGTTGTCCTTTATTTTAAAATCGTATCCTGTTGGACCAACCGTGGTAGGTTTGGGTCTCGGTTTGCCAAAGCCGGAGTAAAACGAAAAAGCGTCCATCTGGAAAAAAGCGCCGTTATGAT
>DASSFT010000499.1:0-7834 GCA_035694045.1 Chitinophagaceae bacterium | reverse complement strand
GATCTCGTGGTCGATAGTATCATTGTAAACGGCGGTTTCTACGGCTTCAGCCCGGAAGAAAAGATAACCATCGTCGAGGTAATAGCTGCTGATGTCCCTCGTGTCAGGCGATAGTTCCTTACCAAGCCGTTTATCCAGGATATCTGCATTGTATATATCTCCTTTGCTGATGCCCAGCATTGCATGCAGCAATGAATCAGAATACTTCGTGTTGCCTTTCCAAACGATGTTTCCAAAATAATACTTGTGCCCTTCGTTCATCTTTATATCCACGTAAATGCCTTTGTTTCTTTTCGAACTGTCAATGGTGACTGTGTCACCGGCAATCTCCGCATCGCGATACCCGAGGGAGTTATAATACCCAATCAACCTTTGCTTGTCATCTTCATATTTGGCTTCATTGAACCGCGCTGAATGGAATAACTTAAGCCTTGCATAAGGTTCGAGCAATTGTTTTGTCTTACTAAAGGAAAGAAAGCCCCAGCCGGTTAAATAGTCCCGGAATGCAAGCCGCTTCTTTATTCCATAAGGGCCGGGAACGGAAGGAGGATACAAGCTAAGCCTGCTCCTCTCTCTTGTTTCACGTAATTGTTTTTTTAATTTTAATTCATCCACATTTTCATTACCAAAGAATCGTATTTCTTCCAGGTGTAGTTTCATTCCTTTGTCGACATGAATGTTTATAGATTTTGCATTGGTGAATGAAGGATCATCGCTGGCTTGTATATTGATTTTTACGTTTTGAAATCCTTTGTCGCGGTAATACCGGGTCAATACCTCCCGGATATTGCGGAAAACATTTTCTGTAATGATGGTTTGTTTTACCAGCTGCAATTTGGACTCCAACTCTTCCGCTTCCGTTCTGGAGACCCCGGTGATTTTGAATTTTCCCAACAGAGGTCTTTCAGCGAGATTGATCTCTATCCATACCCGGTCACCCTGCACCCTGGAAAAATAGATATCCACGTTGGAAAAGAATCGCTGGCGCCACAAGCTTTGAATGGATCTTGAAAAAACATCGCTACCGGGTATCATTATCTTGTCGCCAACCCGGATGTTGACAATAGATAAAATGATAGAAGTATCGAGATGATGAATGCCGGTAACCGATACTCCTGCCACCGTATATTCTTTTGGAATTGTAGCTGTCTGCAGTTTTAAAAGATCGGGATCAATGGAGGATGGCGGGTTAGTATTTTCCTGTGCCGTGCTGCCAAGTGTTGATTCAATTGCAGCAACCAATAAAAGCGAGCGAAGTAAAATTTGTCTCATGCCTTGATTATTTGAGTTAACAAGGAAATTCTGAGACGGGCGGCGATCCCACCACTTCTTCTCTCTCAATATAAGCCGCGGGTCTTGTTACAACCAAATTAGCAGTAAATAGTGGAAGGAACTTGACCCGGACTGTCAAAGAAGTCCTAAAGTCGTACGCTCAGCGAACAGTTATTATCAAACGCTATAAAAAAGAAACGTAACCATTGTGATTGGTTACGTTTCAACTAGCTATTTAAAAACGTTGCGCCGCCGCGCCGTTGCGAGAAACTTATTATTCGGGTTCAAAGCCCAGCATGAATGTGAACTTGGAAGCATTCTTCAACCCGCCTCCGGGTGTGATGCGGTCAAGACCTATTCCATAATCAAATCCAAGAAGACCAAACATTGGCAGGAAGAACCTCATACCAACGCCCACACTGCGACGCAACCTGAACGGGTTATAGTCCTGGTAATTATACCAGCCATTGGCTGCTTCAAAAAATGCAAGACCGTAGATCGTGCTTCCCGGGTTCGTTACTAGCGGGTAACGCATTTCCACCTGGTATTTATTAAAGATCGTAAAGAACCTGCTGGCACTGCTTACATCGGGGTTGATCGAAGGATTCGAAGATTGGTACACTGGGTAACCCCTGTGAGCAATGATATCATAACCCAGTAACCCGAAATTATTGGTAAGCCCTGCATCACCCAATTGGAAACGTTCGAAAGGAGAATACTCAAGCTTGTTATTATACCGGCCCATAAACCCATACTTGGCTGCAAGTTTCAACACAAACTGCCTGTTCTTTTCAGCTCCCAGCGGGCGGCCGATAGGAACATACCATTCGGCATTGAAACGCCATTTATGATATTCCGGGTTTTTATACGGGTCATTGGATTTAATGACGTCGGGATTAAATAAAGAATACGGCGGTGTAAGCTGAACGCTGGCTATAATATTCGATCCGCTTCGGGGGAAGATCGGGTCAAATACAGAAGAACGTTGTATCGCGATCTTCAGGCTAAAGTTATTTGAAACTCCGGTTGCACCCACGCCTTCAAACACAGCATAGTTACGCCTCTTGTATTGTGTAAAGCTCGCGGTATAAACGATGCTGAAATAATCATCGGGCCATTTCAATTGTTTGCCAAGACCGATTGAAAAACCGTTTACTTTAAGATAGTTGGTATCCGATCTCGCATTGTCTATACGTCCTGTCAGCGGATCAAAAGCATTGGAGTACTTACTGTTGTTATAAGCGATGGTAAAAGAGTTTCTTTTTTTACCACCCAGCCATGGTTCCGTGAAAGAGAAATTATAAGAACGGAATGCCTTACCATTTGACTGCACCCGCAAGCTTAGCTTTTGTCCGTCGCCGGTTGGCAACGGGTCCCATGCGGATCTTTTCCAGATATTCTTAATGGAAAAATTATTAAAGGTCACACCCAGGGTACCTGTAAGCCCTATACCACCACCCCAACCTGCGGAAAGCTCCAGCTGGTCCGAAGATTTTTCCTCCAGCTTCCAGTTAATATCAACAGTACCATCTTCGGCATTAGGTACAACACCGGGGTTGATAGTTTCCTGGTTGAAGTACTGAAGATTGGCCAGCTCTCGTTGTGAACGGATCAGGTCGGTACGGCTGAACAACTCACCGGGAACAGTTCTTAGTTCGCGACGAATAACATGGTCCTTTGTTCTTTCGTTTCCGGCAATTGTTACATTCTTAATTCTCGCCTGGGTACCTTCACGTATCCTTATTTCATGATCAATTGTGTCATTATAAACAGCAGTTTCAACCGCCTCTACCTGGAAAAACAGGTATCCGTCGTCCATGTAGTAGCCGCTGATATCCCCGCCTTCCTGGGACAATTCTTTGCCGAGGCGTTTGTTTAAAATATCGAGATTATAAATATCTCCCTTGTGAATACCCAGTATCACACTAAGCAATGAATCGGAGTATTTGGAATTTCCCTTCCAGACGATATTTCCAAAATAATACTTCCTTCCTTCGTTTACCTTGATATCAACATTGATCTTGTCTTTGGTTTTACCGGTTCCGGTGATAATAGTGTCCTCTGCGATCTGCGCATCGCGGAAACCCAAAGAGTTGTAGTACTTGATTATTTTGTCTTTGTCTTCCTCGTATTTAGTCTGGTTAAATTTTGCCGAGCTTAATTTGATCCTCATATAGGGATCCAGCACGCGTCTTGTCTTGGAAAATGAAAGAAAGCCCCACTGATTTACATATTCCTTGAAGCTCATGTTCTTATTTTCGCCATAGGGACTTGGTATCTTCGAAGGGAAAAGGGTGAACTTCATCATTTCTTTTGTTCCCTTCATTTGCTTCTTGATCTTCAGCTCTTCTACGTTCTCATTTCCGAAAATATTTATCTCGTCAATCTTTACTTTCCCTCCCTTGTCAACATAGATGGTAATAAAATTCGAGTTGGCATATGAGGGATCGGGCTTTTCATTGATGGTCACATTTACATTTTGGAAACCTTTATCGCGGTAATATTTTTCAGTTACTTCAACAATATTCCGGCGCATATTTTCCGTAATGATCACCTGTTTAACCAGGCCGACCTTTCCCTGCAATTCTTCCGCCTCCGTTTTCTTGATACCTACAAACTTAAAATTGCCCAGGCGGGGACGCTCGGCGACATTCAGTTCGATCCAAATCCTGTCACCCTCCACCCTGGTTATATACACCTGGACATTTGAAAACAGTTTTTGCCTCCATAGACTCTGTATGGATTTAGCAAACAGGTCGCTGCCCGGTATCAATACCTTCTCGCCTATTTGTAAGCCGGAGATAGACAGCACTATCGCTGTGTCGAGATGATGAATACCGGTGACATTCACACCGGCAATTACATATTCTTTGGGAATTTTAGAGTTTTCAATATTCAGAAGATCTACGTCGACCGAGGTGGGTTTTGTTGTATCCTGTGCATGAACGCTGACCAATGATGCAATCGCCACTACCAATAAGCCACTAAAACGAAATAAAGATTGTCGCATGTTTTGATTATTCAATTCAGTCATATTCACCCGGTGCGGACTGCAATCAGCTTGTTATGAACAGATTAAAACAAGCTGCCAGCTTTGACGCGGCAAATTAACAGTAAATATCCAAAGAGTTTGAACCATACTGTCAAAGAAGTCATAAAAGTCGCCGGAAAGGCCCCTTGTTTTATTTGACTTCATGCCCGTTTGATTCTGTTTTTAACTGGTCACTTGTTTTACCAAATCTCCGTTCCCGGTCCTGGTAATCCACCAATGCCTCATACAGGTTTTCTTTCCTGAAATCAGGCCAGCGGACGTTTGTAAAATACAGCTCGGCATACGCCAGCTGGTACAGTAAAAAATTGCTGATCCTGTATTCCCCGCTTGTCCTGATCATCAACTCGGGATCAGGGAAATCGCTTGTACATAGAAATTTTTGCAGCGTGTCCTGGTCAATCGCCTCGAGTTTCAACTTTCCTTCCTTTACTTCATGAGCAATATTCTTTACTGCGTTCAGCAATTCCCACCTGCCACTATAACTTAAGGCCATTACGAGGTTGAGCCCTGTATTTTTCCGGGTGATCTCGAGCGCTTCGCCGAGTTCTTTTTTAGCATAATCCGGCAGCATGTTCATGTCGCCGATGACATGCAGCCTGATATTGTTTTTGTTGAGCGTGCCTACCTCTTCCCGGATTGTGTTTACGAGCAGTTCCATTAGACCCACGACTTCATATTCAGGCCGGTCCCAGTTTTCAGTAGAAAAGGCATACAGTGTAAGATATTCGACACCGAGTTCGGCACAGCCCTCCACGATATTCCGGACACTCTCGACTCCATGGAAATGTCCGAACAGGCGGTCCTGCCCCTGCTCTTTGGCCCAACGGCCATTCCCATCCATAATGATGGCGATATGGCGAGGGAGGCGGGTCTTATCAATCTTTTCCAGTAGCTGCGACATAGAAATTCAGGGGAGCGAAGGTATCGCAATTGGCGGGATTTAGGTGGAATTTGTAGGAGAATTAGGACACAGGATGCCGTCTTTGCGAGCGGAGCGAAGCAACTGGATGCTGGATGCTCGATGCTGGATACTGGATGCATCTTTGCTATCCGTCGCAGCAGTAGGCATAGGAGGAGAGGAAGCAGATTCAGCTATCTCTTCCTCTCCTTCGAAGAGGGAGTTGGAGTAGAGGCAGTCAAGTAGCGATTAGGCTGATTTGATAATTTAAAGTTTAGAGAAAATCTGCAGTATCGTCCCTCTCCTTTGGAGAGGGATAAGAGGTGAGGTCAAAATTGCCAAATAGCAATGAGTTTGATTTAACAGATGTGAAGTTTAAAGAAGCCCGGTGTATCGTCCCTCTCCTTCGGAGAGGGATAAGAGGGTGAGGCCGGTCGAAATTGCCAAATAGCAATAAGTTTGATTTAACAGATTTGAAGTGTAAAGAACCCCAGGTGTATCGTCCCTCTCCTTGGAGAGGGATAAGAGGGTGAGGCCGGGTGAGGCCGGCCGGCGCGTCTCAATATTTAGCCGTCGGACACTTGTACGACTGCAGGTTAAACGTGATATGGAACATTGCGGTCAGATACTGATCTTTCTGTTTGCTGTTTCCGCGCTGGCGGCCTTCGATGCCGATAGGCTCGCCGGTCTCATAAGAACGGTCGCTCAGCAACGCAGCCTGTGAAGTAGAACCATCGGGATTTGGTGGAAATATGGAAAGATCAACATAAGTGGTGCTTACATCGTCGAGATAGTCTGTGGTGGTAATACGGTGCAGGATCTCAAAGGCGATATTGATCCGGTCATTGAGTGCATATTTTACGCCAGCGCCAATCGGGAAGCAGATGCCCATGGTGCTGTATTGCTTCCTGCTGGGGTATTGTGAGCTGCCCTGTCCTTCTGTACCCAGGGGGCGCAGGAAGATCTTTTCTCCTTTGAGATAAGCATAGGGGTCGTAGCTAAAAACGCCGACACCAATTGTGACATAAGGAGTAAAATTATACCGGGGTTCGCCTGGGAGAAACCGGAAAAAATTAAAGTCACCCTGAAGCGCAAGCTCCCATACATTACTGTTGAAGCTCAGGTTGCGCCGGTACATGTATTCGTTGTGCGTGTTGTAAATATCCGAATAGCCGATTTGAGCAAAACTTGCTCCCACACGTGCGGATATGTAATTGCCAAAGGTCTTGCGGAAGAATACCGTGGCAGCGGGTTTGATGCGGTTAATCCGGGCCCGGGTATTTAAATCGCCAAAATAATGAGCACCGCCTATTCCTACGCCAAACTCACCCTCCTGGACTATTGCATCTTGTGCAATAACCTGGTAAGTTGAAAAAAATGTAATAGTTAAAAGTGCAATAAACTTGATCCTCATATCCAGAAAATTGGTTCGGAAAAAATAGAACGGAAAAATAGCCATTTTCTTTCATTAAAGGGCCATTAAATTCCCTTAACACAGACATCCAGGACCCACTAGTGGCTGCATTTCCGGAAAGAAATGATGCTGGATATTAGAGGCTGGATTCTAGATGTCAGCTTCCTATAGCATTGACAGCATCCAGCATCAAGCATCCAGCATCTAGCATCACCTCTCTCAATTCCTCTTATCCAGTCCCCAGGTTAACTTATTATGAATGGTTTGAAGGAAATTGTTTTCACTCAGCCTGACAAGATTTACAGCAAAGCTTTCCTTCCGCACAGCCAGCTGTACATTTTTACCTACTATCTCCCTTCTTGAGTCCAGTGCGCAGATAATATTCTCCGACCGGCTTTCGACTTCAAATGAAATAATATTATCATCCGGAACGATGATGGACCGGACATTCAGGTTATGCGGAGCAACAGGAGTAATGACAAAACTTCCCGATTCAGGAAACACGATCGGTCCGCCACAGCTTAACGAGTAACCCGTGGACCCGGTGGGCGTGGCTACGATCAGTCCATCGGCCCAGTAAGTGTTCAGGAATTCACCGTTGAGGTAAGTGTGGATCTTTATCATTGGGTCGGTATCCCGTTTATGCACAGAAAACTCATTTAGCGCATAGGGAATATTTCCAAACAGCGGAAGATCGGCATCGAGATGTATCATTGTCCGCTTATCAGTGACGTATGATCTCTTTGCAATGGCCTTTATAGCCATCTTCACTTCATCACGCCCGATACTTGCGAGGAACCCCAATCTTCCGAAATTAATTCCCATCACGGAAATATTCTTATCCCTTACCAGGGTGACCGTATCCAATAAGGTTCCATCTCCTCCCAGGCTGATGATAAATTCGATCTCTTCTGTAAGATGTTCGGAGAGAGAAAATGTCTTGGTGTCGGGTGGAAGTTGGACCTTTTCCTTGATCTGTTCGTAAAAATGAAGCCAGATAATAGGTTCTATGCCCTGTTTTACCAATTCATCAAAAAATACCTGGACTTCATGCCGCTGCTCGTCTTCCATTACCCGGCTATAGATGGCTGCATTCATACTAAAAGATGGACTTTCTGTGTAAAAATAGTCCGTTTTGACCTAACTGGTTGAATGACCATTCAAGTTTAAGGGTAAAGTCGTATAGGGTAAGTATGTC
>DASSFT010000498.1:0-3002 GCA_035694045.1 Chitinophagaceae bacterium | reverse complement strand
CGAGGATGTTCATCACAATTCCTGCTACTCTTACAAAAGCATATTTGCGAGGTCTATTTTCCTGTCTCAACCTGGCGAAAGGCAAAGTCGCCAGTGTATCAAAAAAAATGATCCAGCACATCCAGGTAAAATATTGTGGATGTCTTTCCAGTCCTGCTACGTCTACAACGTTCGATCGGAACAGGTAGAGGACAATTGTGAATAGTATTGTGGTGGTAAAAAGAGAGATGCATAATGTGCTATACAGTTTGCTACGATCTTCCAGTTGGGAGAAACGGAAATAAGCTGTTTCAAGCCCATAGGTAAATAAAATGCTCAGGAAGGGAACGATAGCATAGACCTGGGTAAGGTCCGCAGTTACCCGGGCGTGAGAAAACAAAAACGGTATCGAAAGATTCATCAGGTAACCGAGAAAACGGCTTGTAATGGTGGGGATACCATACCATAGAGTTTGCCCGGCCAGTTGTTTTATACCACTCAAAAGGATTGGATATTTATTCGCAAATGTAACTGATGGCCGTCCAAAAAACGAATGCGCCAGGTGTCAGGTACCAGGATACACCGTGAATACCGCGGTCACAAAGGGAGAAATCGATCTTCGTGAAATCGATTTAACAGGTCGTTGCAAATTGCCGGTTACCTTCGATTACCGCTATTGAACTACGATTTGGCTTGAAAGTTTCAGGCGACCCGTGTTGACAGAGACAATATAATTTCCTTTTTGGAACCTGTCAATCCCGGAAACGAGCAGACTGTTATTTCCTTCCTGTAAAGCCAGAAGAATTTGTTTGACTATGCGGCCAGCCATATCAGTGATCGACAAGACAGCATTTTGTTTTTCGGGCACATTGATATTGACCGTCGCAGTGGATTGAACCACGGTTGGGAATACGTTTAATACGCTCTCATCCTTTCCACCGTTTTGGAAATGGAGAACGTTGCTATATTGGATCCTACCATCGGCAGCCGTGATCTTTAACCGGTAGAAAACAGATCCTTTAACATTCCTGTTGTCTGTGTAATCGAAATCCTGTTGGATCTTTCCGTCCTGGTTCACCGGGAATTCTGCGGTCGGGTAGAAACCGTTAGCGGTAGCACTTTTTTCAAGAACGATGTTGCGGGCGTTATTTCCTTCCGACAGGGACCATTGCAGTTTGATTTCGTTGTTTTGAGAAACCCCGCTGAAGCCAGCGAGACTATTAACTGAAAGGACACCGGTCGTGGGATATAAAAATCTTTTAAAATATAAGCTTGCATAACGGGGAACGACACCAGGCAACAGGTTATTGGCACCTACGCGGTAATAAAAAGTATCAACTTTCTGGTTCCTTACCGAATACATGACCTGGGTTGCTGCTGTATCGACAAGCGTTCCAAACAAATTTCCTGTGATATTATTTGCGAGAAAACCAGTACCGTTTTGCGAAACGGCAATTTCACTATTCAGTAAATTAAACGTGCAAATACCGCCGTGCAAGTCAATATTGTTGTATTCTTTTAGTGCCACTCCTGAATAAAGGCTGCCGTCGATATCAAGCCCGCTACAATCAACCAAAGCTTGTTCTTTGGGAGTACTGTTTCCTGGTGCGACAAATATAATTCTGAAATCTATGTATCCGTTTGATGCAGCAGGGACCTGGTATTCGGGTTGAAACGCTTCTCCATAACCGTCCGCTGTGCGGTCAATATTCACAAGTGTTATACCTCCCGCCATGTTCGTTATTTTGACCAAAGCATCCACACCAGGAGCTACGCTGGGAAAACGATAAGTTGCATTGACTGTTCCACCGGTTCCTGAAACAAGCGTAGGGTTTTGAAATTTATAAATGGGAGGAGGAGTAGTTTGCGAAGTAGCCTTATTAGTGATAATTGATAAGGCAAGAACAAACAAACAGCTTGTAGAGTTAATTCGGTTAATAAATGTTTTCATAGCACGGTTGTTTTAAAAGGGCTCAGATTACTTTGAAAGGGTTTTCATGGATCATCAGGTATTTGTTCTAGTAGTATCGCCTGTATTTTCTATAAAGCCGGTCTAAGAATACGTCGTAAAAAATCCGACCTGATGACGTAAAAGTATACAGGCACCTTTGATTGTGCAAGTACCCCAATGGGGTTTATACGATTGCTGCTGGAGTAAGTTTATGAAACTCAATAAGGGGGAGTAAAATTTTTTTTTGAAAATTACTAAATGTCAATAGTGATTGTACGAGGTTCAAGTACGCTATGGCTATTTTGGAGGGAAGCAGCTTCCCTATAAAAAACCGATAGAAGCAATAAAGTGAGTCGAATAAATTCGTGAGATTATCGAGAGAATTGAGTTTTTAAGAGCGAAAAACAGGGCGGAGTGCGATGCGAACTCGTTTAATATTCACCCGGCTTGAATTTTTTCCTTCCCGACTTGATCTCCGATTGTTTCTTTTTTGATTCCAGCCTTTTTTCTTTGGAAGCCTTGCTTGACCTGGTCGGTATCCGCAATTTTTTCTTTTTTAAGGCGTCATTTACCAGTTGATTGAT
Organism: Chitinophagaceae bacterium; assembly: GCA_035694045.1. Classification (GTDB taxonomy): domain Bacteria; phylum Bacteroidota; class Bacteroidia; order Chitinophagales; family Chitinophagaceae; genus VBAT01. The sequence continues at coordinate 488 of DASSFT010000498.1, read as the reverse complement.
CTTCTCAATTACTTCTTCTTTGTTGGCCAACTGGGTGCGATGAACCTGTGATTTTACCTGGAGATAGCCTTCCGATGTGATCCGGTTGGATAGTTTTTCTGCTATTACTCCTTTCTGTTCGCCGGTAAGCAGGGAAGAAGCTTCAATCGGCAAAGAACCAATAACAGCCGTTTCCACCTTGTTTACATTTTGACCACCTTTTCCGCCGCTGCGGGTAGTCTGGAACTGGATTTCGGAAGAAAAATTGATCATGATGCTGGTTGCTACTTTTTGGGCGACAAAGTTAATAAGTCAGTATCCAATATCCAGCATCCAGTTACTTCGTCGCTTCGCTCCTCGTAATGACGGTATCCAGTATCCAGAATCCAGCATCCTGTGGTATCTTGCCTTCATGCGCGCCGTTATACAAAGGGTCAGCAAAGCAAGTGTCACCATTGATGGAAAAGTTCATTCGCAAATCGGGAATGGATTGCTTGTATTACTCGGGA
>DASSFT010000497.1:0-14144 GCA_035694045.1 Chitinophagaceae bacterium | reverse complement strand
AAAAATTGTTGAGCGTAGGATTAACATATTTAGCTTTCACTACAAGATCGTTGCCAAAGACAACCTGGTTGAATTCACCCTCGTAGTCTATTTTGTAAGCCTTTTTGAACGCATAAGTAAACCTGACCTGGTTCCGCGTAGAAAATGGGTTTTTCCTGAAACCATGTGATTGCCGCCAGTAACCAACGCTCATAAAAACTCCATCATCGGTATTATAAAGAGGACGAAAACGGGGATACCGCCTGGTTGTGTATTCGTTCTCCGTCCAGTAGAAATTGTTTATCTCCGGGTTTTGGGAGAATTTCACCCTTGCATGATTTTTAGCCGCTACAAAATTGGCTGCCGAATCGATATCATACAGAATGGTCGGAACATTCCCCCTGATATTGAATGTATCGTTTCCCCTGCCTCCTATTATCCTTATTTTGATCTTTGAGCTTACATCGGGATCCATTTCGAAAAGATCATTGCCATTCAAACCATATAATCTTAGCTCTTTTGTATCGGCATGATCAAATATCCGAAGGTAGAGACGATAGGCCGTATCCATATTGTCTTTTCGTTCATATACGGCTACTTTCACCTTGCCTCCTGTTTCACTGCTGATGCGGAAATACTCCCGTTTATTGCTGCCCACAACATTTACATAATGAGAAAGAAAATGATAGTACTTCATTCCCTGCAGCATCAGTTGGCCGCGCCTGCTTTTTAATTTATCGGCTATTATTTTACCATCGATGTCGTATACCAATGCTGGAAAACGACTCACCGCTTTATCGATCACGCTATCGGTAACAGAAGACTGAAAATTTTCGATAATTCCTTTCCATTCTTTGTCGTCAAGCTGATTCAGGAATGCCCGGTCAAAATCTCTTGCCATCCAGTTAAGCCATTTCACCTTCTGAATATCTTTCCGGAATCCTTTCAGGAAAGGAAGTGTATTATTTGAAGCCACTTTCACAAGTGCTCCATCCGAATAGGCCAGGGCCTGGTCGCGGTCCTTGGGTATTGGGTAAAATATCTTGCCTCTTCCAGTATCCCGGGTCCCCCATTTCCATTGATCGAAATGACGATCCCAGTCGGCAACCAACATATCCAGGAGCCGGGCTCGTAACACTACTTTTTGATCGGCCCGCTGGTCATTATCTTCAACCATCTTTTGCAACAGTTTTCCCGTGCTTTTTGAATCGGTGGCGTCTATTGTCGGGTTATCCGACTCGAGAAAGCAAACTTTATTGGCAAATAGCGGCCTGTATACCCCAAGCGCCGGATCATCTGGCACAAAGAAGAACTGGGGTTGAGCGACTGACACCTTGATGGAAGCAGCCAGGTCGGGAATGACAAGGCCAGCATAAGGATGAGCTCCGGAACTAAGATCTCTTATTGATTTGTCGCCAATCGTACTGCTGTATTCTTCTGGAATGGCTCTTGCCTGGTCCTTGTCAATGGTACGAAGGGTCCATTCGCCACCTTTCGAATCAAGCATTTTCAGCGACCTGGCATTTCTTCCTCCACCCAGGCCGGTTATCCTGAGGCCGCCTTTTTCTTCCCGCAAATGAAACACTCTCATATTGATCAGTGTGCCCCATTCATCACGATAGTTCTTCCCGATTATCCATTTTTGTATGGAGTTGGGATCGTTATATTTTTCGCTCGCGGCTATATTTACAGTGTCTTTGAATGCCGCATCCTCTTTTTTTACAACTGGCTCATTCTCTTCGGGCAGCTTTGAAAAGTTTAAGATGTTTTCGGAATAAGGTTTTCTCAAAGAATCGGTAACGGTATAGAAGGATGCCCTGACATTTCTATTCTGAGAAATTTCAAGGGTGGCAAATCCCGTTTTTTGCGCAACAAAAAGGCTTCGCTTGCTCTTGCTCACCCTTGAGGTCTTTGAGCCGGCGCCAGAAATAAGATAATAGGTGTTGGTGTCCTTTAAGAGTTGGAGTGTATGTTCATGGCCCGCGACAAAGATCACATTCGGATGGGTCTTCGTGACGGATTCAATATCGTGAACCATATTGGTATAATCGGGATGTTTGAGGTCCTGCGGAGTACCAAAAACACCGCGGGCGATGGGATAGATAGACCCGATCACGGGAAGAGGAACATACAGGTTCTTCATCATGTCGGTAAGCGGGAAAATATGTTGTTTCCATCCAAAGAAACCTCCATGTACCCCATTGCTTTGAAAAGGATGATGGGTGGCCACGATAACCAGCTTTTTATAATTCCTTGCCAGTATATCCTGCAATTGGGTAATTACCTCATCCTTGGTTTTATAGGGGCAATCAGACTCAATGCCGGGCTTATCATAAGGATGAAGCCACCATTGTGAATCAATTATAACGAGCACCACGTCATCGTTGATCGGTACTTCTACCGGGCCGGGACAACCTCCTTCCGGATAGAACCTTACGTTGTCAAGACCAAGCTGTGTTACATATACCTGTTCTCTCGTGATAGTCTGGATTCCATTGACCGAGCCATTGTTCCAGTCATGGTTGCCGGGTATCATGTATAGTCGCGCTTTGGTATTAGCCACAATAGATATCTGCGAGTCAAGCACGTTATGCGCGAGGGCATAGGTGATAACCTGGTCGTCAGGGAGACCGACTTTATAAACATTGTCACCCAAAAAAATGACTACTGTTTTGTTATCCATCGGTACCGATCTCCTGATTGCCTCCGATACAGGATGTATGCCGTCGGTAAATTGTCCCCCATCCCCAATCAATACGATACGGGCTGTCAGGCTATCCTGCGCGGACGTTTCGTGATGGGCCATAAGCAATAGTGCCATCCAAACAAAAATCCTTTTCATCGGTTTGATTGTGCTTTGTTGTATTTAAATACCATAATATCCGCTGCACCTGTACCTGCTGATTCATTGGAAATGACCAGGTGGCCTTCGGGACTAAATGTCAGCCCTTCCGGTTGCTTAAATAGTTTCGGGCTTACCCTGTATACTTTTTCCGGCACACCATTTTTATCTGCAATAACCAAAACTTTATTTAAGGATGAAATGATAAATAATTGCCCTGTCAAAGGATGAATACCTGCGGCCGAGGGTTTGAATTTTACTTTCTTCTCCTGCATCAGGTCTTCAATCTTGCGGACGTCGATAATATAGGCCGGGGCTTTTGAAAAACTCAATGAGCCAAGATCAAATGCCCACGCACTCAGGGAATTTTTATCATCGGCTGCACAGTCCTTGCACAACATGATCAGCCTGTTTTGCTCTTTATCCAGGTAAAGTATCTCAAATTCGTTCTTCCCCTCGAGATTGAGCTTGTATTCATTCACGGTCACAGAATCTGGCGAAAAGAATTTCAGGCCGAAAATATTTCCTTTGCTTTGCAACAGGTAAAATGTGCTGTCGACAAGCACGATATCTTCATAGTCTGCTTTTTCCGCCAGTCTCCATTTCTGGATGGTCATATTTCCCGCAATAAAAATTTTATACAACCAGGGATTTTCATCACTGACGGCAAACACAGTTTTATCTTTCGAATAGTAGGCGAGCCCCGAAATCTCATTTAGGTACGAAGGCAGTTTCACTGCAGTGGGCCTGTTTAAATTGTATTCAGGAGGTGAGATATAAACCCCGGATTTATTTTTACAGGCTGTAAAAAGGCAAAGGACTGGAATAAGTAAAAGATTCAAATAAGAAATCAACAGGTCTTTAGTGAAATGGTGCCGCATTCTTGCATAATATATATATAATCAGTTCTCTTCATTAAAGTTACAAAATCTATGCCGCTGGGTCGAAGCGTTTAATAGCCGGGGGCTGCGGGGCAAATTTTCCGCAGTTTTACAAGGTAATATCGGTTTCCAAATCGCTTTTTGTTTAAGGACCGGGTAATTTACTGTTGTTTTCTTCTCATCGACCGGAATGTAAACCCGATTTTAAACTGGATAGTAAAAAAGGCGTCGTTGTCTTTTGGGTCACCACGTTGCTTATTGATCACGGTAGAGATCCTTCTGTCGGCTAATTGTTGAGCGATGGCGGCATTATGGGGAGTCAGGTAGGTGGAAAAAAGAGCCGGGTCGACATAGTCTTCGTTACTGGCATCATCGAGGTAGTCGGTAAAAAGAATGCGGTATGCAAATTCCAAACGGGCGCTGATCCAGGGAGAGACTTCATACTTTACGCCAAGGCCCAGCGGAATATTCACCTGGGTGAGGGAATAGGTCTTACGGTTGGGGTATTCGGCAAAGCCCTGCCCCTCTGTGCGAAGGGGATGCAGGTAATACCATTCATTATTCAATTGCGCCTGCGGATTAAAAACGAAATAACCGATACCTGCGGATACGTAGGGTGACCAGCGAGGCACCTTTCCTTCATCATAGATCTTAAAAAATAAAGGATGCAACTCTGCTACCAGTTGAAAATCCCTGATCGTGCTTCTGAAACTGAGGTTACGTTCATACCTGCCAAATGTGGAGGTCGCTACTTTTTTCAGGATACTATCATAAGATTGAACACTTCCAAAAGTCGCTTCCAGGCGGACACCTAAAACATCTTTGTAGGTAGCTACCACATATAACCCGAAACTGGGTTTCGTCATTTTCCAGTTCAGATCCTTGATAAATTTTTTCCCGATGCCTTTCTTGCCACCTATATCGGTAAGGCTATTCATGATACCGGCGGAGCCACCGAGCTCGACCAGCCATTCACCATTATAGTATTTATCGTTGTAGTAATAGTATTGTGCGCAGGCAGGGTGGGTTCGCAAGATACACAGGCACGCCAGCAGGACTACATGAAACCGTATCATCAGGATTGGCTTTTTGAAATTGCTAGTACCAGGGTTCGGATGGATGAGTTGTGCAAGGCGGATAATCAATAAATGTAAGCGAACAAGGATTATCCTCAAAAAAATTAAAATCGTGTTTGTGGAAAAAATCAGTGTTTTTTTCCCGTTTGCTTCCGAGGTTTTAAACATTGATCCTTGTGCGCGAGAGCTGGACTTATTGCTTTTGGAGAGATGGTTTGACCTTCGTATTATAATAATGACAGGCAGGTCTTATCCCACACTGTTCACATTTAGGAGTTCTTGCTACGCAGATATAACGCCCGTGCAGGATGAGCCAGTGATGCGCTTTATGGATTAATTCAACTGGAAAATTCTTTATCAGTTCCGTTTCTACTGCATAGGGTGTTGAAGCAGTTTGAGGAACAAGCCCGATTCTTTTGCTAACCCGGAAAACATGTGTATCTACTGCCATATTGGGTTGCCGGTCTATCACGGAAGTGATAACATTAGCCGTTTTTCTTCCCACACCAGGTAGCCGCATTAGTTCTTCCACGGTCATTGGGATAGTTCCATGGAACTTGTCCATGACCATTTTAGCCATCCCGATCAGGTGTTTGGTTTTATTGTTCGGGTAACTGATACTTTTTATGAAGGGAAATACTTCTTCAAACGTGGCTTTGCTCAATGATTCCACGGTGGGATATTTTCTGAACAGGGCCGGTGTCGTTTCGTTGACCCGTTTGTCCGTGCATTGGGCAGACAAGATCACATCCACCAGTAACTCGTAGGGGTTATCATAGACCAGCTCTGTTTCGGCTTCCGGGCTGTGTTCCAGAAAATAACTGGTGACGAACTGGTAGCGTTCTTTACGGGTCATAGTCTGCAAAGCTAAGGATGGCTTTAGATCCTGCAAAAGGAGCCTGGTTTCAGTAGCGTCCAAGGGTCTCTCGCAACGGCGCGGCGACGCAACGTTTTAAAAAATATAGGTTAGTGAACGAGCAACCGGCATGTCTATCAAATCGGATATTCCCTATATGGCCCAGATATTGTTTTAAAAGGCAACGGCCGGGTGTAAATAAAAAAGCAACGCACTGTTGTGCGTTGCCAAATAGATGATCGAAGAGGATGTTTAAACCTGTTCGGTTGACTCTTGCCGGGCTTTATTTAGTACACTTAGTACTATTTCAGTACGGGGAGCCACAACCAATTTGTCGAGTCTTTGCATTGATGTCTTCAAAACAGCCAGTTTTTCGCGGAGAGCCCAATCCTTGGATAAAGCCTCCTCGATTTCAGCAGTTTGTTGCAAAGAGGTCTCTTTGTACAGGTACAGTAAAAGATCCTCAGGTGTAAAATTTGTCATGAGCAAACCATTGATGTCCAATAAAATAAATGTCCAGTTTGAGAATGTCAGCTATAAAACGGCATGGCCGTGTCCTTATTGTGCAAAAAAGCTTTAATTCTTGGGCTCAGGGGAATTTTCAGGGATAATATACAGGTCTTCGTTATCGCGCTTCATCAGGTATTTTTCCCGTGCGTATTTTTCCAAAGTGCCGGGGTTGGTCTTCATTTTATCAAGCACGGCCTGTTCCGCCGCAATCTGGTTTATCAGGTATTGCTTGCTGCTTTGTAATTCCCGTAACTGCCTGTCGCGGTCCATCCGGGTAAAGAAATCATTCTTGTCTAAAAACAGCATGATGGCCGCAAACACTGCGGTCGCGATGAAGAATTTGTTAGTGATCCAGGCGGGAATGTTGGTTAGCAATTTCATATTGACTGCGCAATAAAGTTAATCATTTTCACCATCGGCGATCAATTGCATCAATTTTTCTTTTACACATTTCCAGTCATCATCGATAATACCATAAATAACGGTGTCCTTGATCACGCCATCACTACGGTATCCATGTTTGCGCAGTACGCCTTCCCGGGTGCCTCCAATCTTTTCAATAGCTTTCTGTGAACGGATATTCTGGCCCACGGCCCTCAATTCGGCCCGGTTAAAAGCCAGGGTCTCGAAGATATACCGGAGAAGTAAAAACTTCGATTCCTTGTTATACACTTTGCCCCAGACCGATGGGATATACCAGGTATAGCCGATCATGGCATGTTTGTCTTTGGGATTGATCTCGTACAGGCGTGTCATGCCGATGATTGATCCATCCTTTACCTTCCGCATCACAAATGCTTGCTGTCCGCCCATCTTCATTTTGTCCAGCGCCGTGTCGAAATACGCATCATACATCGCGTCATAATTCTCATCGATCGGCAGCAACTTGTTGAATTCCCATATGCGCTCATCTTTTGCAATGAGCCTGATGGCCTCGCGATGCGATTCGGATAGCAGCTCGAGGAAAACATAATTACCTTTTAATTTAGACGTGTCTATATCCATTGTTCGAAACTTAAAAATGAAATTAAGATTTCCTCCAGCAAAAAAAAACCGCTCTTTTGAGCGGCTCCGGTCTTAGTTAAGTGCAAATTTCATCGGCCAAACTTTATCTTTCCCTTTGGATAAACGGCTGAATCACCCAGCAATTCTTCGATACGAAGCAACTGGTTGTATTTAGCCATACGATCGGTCCGGGAAGCAGAACCTGTTTTTATCTGGCCGCAATTCAGCGCAACAGCCAGGTCGGCAATGGTAGTATCTTCCGTTTCACCGCTGCGGTGACTCATAATGGTATTATAACTGTTGTGCTGTGCCAGGGTAACCGCATTGATCGTTTCCGTCACCGTGCCTATCTGGTTTACTTTTACCAGTAAGGCATTGGCGATTCCTTTATCAATTCCCTGTTGTATTCTCTGTTCGTTCGTTACAAACAAATCATCACCCACCAACTGGCATTTGCTCCCGACTGTAGTGGAGAGGTTTTTCCAACCTTCCCAATCATCTTCTGCCATCCCATCTTCGATGGAAGCAATGGGATATTGTTTCACCCAGTTAGCCCAGTACTTTACCAACTGGTCGCTGCTCATTTCTTTACCACTGCTTTTATGAAAGACATACTTTTTCTTTTTCGAATCCCACAACTCGGTGTTGGCGGCATCCATGGCGATCATTATTTGAGTACCGGCCTTATAACCAGCCGCCTCAATTGCGGTCAGCACTGTTTCGATCGCTTCTTCATTGCTTTGAATATTGGGAGCAAATCCTCCCTCATCGCCTACATTGGTACTAAACCCTTTTTTCTTCAACACAGTTTTTAAAGCATGAAAGATCTCGACACCCCATCTCAGGCCATCGCTGAAACTGGCAGCGCCAACAGGCATCACCATGAATTCCTGGAAATCTATTTTGTTATCAGCATGGGCTCCGCCATTCAGGATATTCATCATTGGTATCGGCAGCGTCTTCGCATTGGTACCGCCAATATAACGGTAGAGTGGCAAGCTTGCTTCTTCTGCCGCGGCTTTAGCTGCAGCCATGCTCACAGCAAGGATCGCATTGGCGCCCAATTTTGCTTTGTTGGGAGTGCCGTCCAGTTGGATCATCAGTTCATCAATGCCGGTTTGATCAGCCACATCGTACCCGGTTATTTCCGGGGCGATCAGATCATTGACATTGGTTACCGCTTTTAATACGCCTTTGCCAAGGAATTTTTTCTTATCGCCATCCCTTAACTCCACCGCTTCATGGGCTCCCGTGCTGGCACCACTGGGTACCGCAGCCCGGCCCAACGCACCTTCGTCCGTCAACACATCTACTTCTACTGTAGGATTGCCACGGCTGTCCAGTATTTGTCTTGCAAAGATTTCAGAAATGTAACTCATGCTCGATTGAAATTTTTAAGATTGATGATTAGATTGCGATGGCAGCAGGCGTTGATATTTATCAAATGGGCGGATTCGTGCTGCAAAGAAACAGTATTCAGGCATTGTAGCAAAAACGATTAGGCCACAGAGTGCCGCAGAGGAGACTCAGAGGGCCACAGAGTAATACTTGGAAGTGATTCTATTTAGACCTTCTTATCTAATTCAATTTCATCTCTGCGGTGCTCTGCGTATTCTCCGTGGTCCTCTGTGGGCTTAAATGTCGCCTATCCTTAAAATTTTGTTTCACTGGTAAATCTGCAAATGTTCGTTTGAAGAAAGCACTACCTTTAATACAAACTGAATTTTATGAGATACACCATCATCTTTTTTGCTATCAGCCTTCTATTATTGAGTTTTAAAAACAGTTTGGCACAGTCAACACCCAAACTGGTGACAACCGTCGAAGGTATTAAAGAATACGAACTGGATAATGGCCTGCGCATCCTGCTGATTCCCGATGCTTCGCAAACGAACATCGCCATCAATATAGTTTACAAGGTCGGGTCCCGCCACGAAGGGTATGGCGAAACGGGCATGGCGCATTTACTGGAACATATGCTGTTCAAGCAATGCGAAAAATTTACCGATATCAAAAAAGCAATCGCCGATAAAGGCGCTTCAGCCAACGGAACGACCTGGTACGACCGCACCAATTATTATGAAATATTGTCGGCATCCGACGAAAACCTGAGCTGGGCAATCGATATGGAAGCCGATCGAATGATACACTCCAAGATATTGCCGGAAGAACTGGCCAAGGAGTTCAGTGTTGTCCGTAATGAATTTGAAATTGGAGAAAACTATCCAAGCAATGTGCTTAACGAGCGGATACTCTCTACAATGTATCTCTGGCATAACTATGGCAAATCCACCATCGGCAGCAAAGAAGATATTGAACGGGTAAAGGCTGATAACCTTAGGGCTTTTTATAAAAAATATTATCAACCTGATAATGCGGTCCTGGTCATCGCCGGAAAATTTGATGAGAAGAAAGCACTGGGCTATGTCAAACAATTCTTTGGACCTATACCCAAACCTTCCCGCGTATTGCAACCAACTTATACGGTAGAGCCTCCGCAGGACGGAGAAAGAAATGTGGAGCTTCGCAGGGCCGGCGATATTCAATACATCGGTATGGCCTATCATACTCCTTCAGTTGCTGACAAGGAGTATGCGGCAAACGATGCTTTGGTTGAGATCCTGACCAACGATCCTTCTGGTGTATTTTATAAAAAACTAGTGGAGACAAAACTTGCCTCGAAGCTCTTTGGTTATTCCCAGACCCTGCATGATCCCGGTTACACCTATTTCCAGGTAGAAGTGCCGAAAGATAAAAGTCTTGACAGTGCTAAATGGGCCCTGCTTCACGCAGCAGATGATATACCCGCTATGAATATTACCGAGGAAGATCTTGCTCGGGCAAAAAATAACCGGATCAAATTTTTGGAGAATACCATAAACAGGACGATCGATTTGGCTATCGCTCTTACCGAAGCGATTGGCGCAGGCGACTGGAGACTTTGGTACTGGTACCGCGACCAGCTGGAAAAACTAACTGTTGCTGATATCAAAGAAGCGGCAAAGAGATATTATAAAACTTCCAACCGCACCTATGGTGTTTTCATACCCGAAGCCACGACGCCAGATCGCACCAGGGTGGATGAAACACCCGATGTCGCCAAATTACTGGATGGATATAAAGGCAAGGCAGTGGCGGCACAAAAAGCAGATTTTGAAAACAGCATTGAAAATATCAGGAAGAACGCAGTATATGGCAAGCTGTCGAATGGCGGTAAATATGTGTTGCTGGAAAAGCCTACCAAGGGTGATAAAATAAATGCCAGGATCTCTTTGCGGATGGGTGATGAGAACAGCCTGATGAATAAAAATGAGATAGCGCAGGTAACAGCGACCCTTCTCAAAACCGGTACCACTACCCGCACAAAAAAACAGATCACTGATGAACTGGATCGTATCAAGACGGATATTTCCATTTTCGGCAACGCTACGGGGATCGTTATTTCGGTAAGTACCGACAAACAAAACCTGCCGGCTGCGATTGCTTTGCTGGATGACATACTGCATCACCCCAAATTTGACGCAGCGGAGTTTGACAAAGTCATTTTAGATACCCGGGCGAATTATGAAGCAAACAGGAATGAGCCGTTCAATGCGGCTTTTACCAAGCTGCAAAAGATTACTACAAAATATCCAAAAGGCCACCCGCTCTATGCTGCCGACGTAGATGAAAGCCTGCAGGACCTGAAGAAAATAAAACTGGAAGATGTAAAAAAATTCTATGCAGATTTCTATGGTGCCAATAACTCCGTGTCTTCATTTGTGGGTGAGATCGACAAGAAGCAGGTAACGGATTTTTTACAAAATTCTTTTGGCAAATGGAATAGCAAGATGCCATACAAGGCCGTTGAACCGAAATATTTTGATGTGCCCGCGACAATAGAATCCATTGCAACCCCGGATAAAACGAATGCGGCCCTCATAGGAAATATTAACCTGAATATTTCGGAAAAGCATGCCGATTACCCTGCTTTATTTATGGCCAACGAATTGCTGGGCGGTGGCGCCTTTCTTTCTTCAAGAATACCGCAGCGGCTGAGGGAGAATGAGGGCATGAGCTATGGGGCAGGGACCTTTATCAATTCTGAATACAAGTATGATGTTACGAACTGGGGATTATATGCCGCCTACAATCCCATTTATAGGGGCAGGCTCGACTCAGCGCTGCGCCAGGAGGTTGATAAGGCTATTGCAGCGGGCTTTACAGAAGACGAATTAAAAAACTCCGTAAAAGCCTGGCTGGAACAAAACAAAACTTCTTTGGGGGACAATGCATACCTGGCCGACTTGCTACGCGTCTATTTGCGGGATGATCGCAACCTGGATGATTATACAGGTTTTGAAGCCCGGGTTAAAGCTTTAAACCTCGCGACTGTCAATGCAGCGATGCGGAAATATTTTGATAAATCAAAACTGGTATTGATATTCTCTGGTGATTTCCAAAAGAAAGCCTTTTAGAAATCCGAATTTAAGAATTGTGATCCCGATCCTTCGCTTCACTCAGGACCATCGGGACGAAAAGGACGAAATCCGAAGGAGTTCCGGTTAGCGTAGTGCTCTTTCGGATTTCGTAATTTAATACTTCGAATTTATTCTGTTAAGCTGTTAAATTTCTGAAGACGTCCTCTAAATTGGTCGTTTCACTTTGCAATGAAACTATATTCAGATTGTTTTGAAGCGTGAGTTGTAATATTTCTTTTTTTAGCTTCTCGGGATCATTCGTATCAAATCTCCAGGAATTGGGGTTAATGCGGCTGACATTCTTTCCAAAAACAGAACTCATCACTTCTTTGTCAACGGCTTCTTTTAATTCTAAAATGACTCTTGTCTGTCCTGTTGAGTTTTTGCGGAGATTGGTTAATTTATCATCGGCAACCAGCTGTCCTTTGTTGATAATGATCACGCGGTCACAGATAGCTTCTACCTCCTGTAAGATATGAGAGGAAAACAGGACCGTCTTGTTCTTTCCCTGCTGCCTGATCACTTCCCGTATTTCGATGATCTGGTTGGGATCAAGACCTGAAGTCGGTTCATCCAGTATCAATACTTCCGGGTCATGTATAAGCGAAGCGGCAAGACCTACTCTTTGCTTATAACCCTTGGACAACTGCCCGACCTTCTTTTTTGCCTCGACTTTCAAACCTACAGTTTCTATTGCTTTGTCTATTGCCTGTTGCTTATTACTTATTTTGTGGACTTCCGCTACAAATCCCAGGTATTCTTTTACATACATGTCGTAGTAAAGTGCATTGGATTCCGGCAGGTAACCGATCTTCTTTTTCGTTTGCAGGGGTTCCTCGTTTACATTGATCCCGGAAACAAAAGCCTCGCCGGCGGTTTGTTGGAGATAACCGGTAATGATCTTCATGGTAGTTGATTTGCCAGCACCATTCGGTCCCAGGAAGCCAACGATCTCCCCTTTTTCAACTTTAAAAGAAATATTGTCGACGGCTTTTTGTTCACCGTATTCTTTTAAAAGATTCTTTACTTCAATTGACATAATGCGAAATTAATACTATTGCTTTACCGCCACCGCGATCTTTGAGTCGGCTGTACCGTAGTACAGGAACCATTTACCTTTATAGTTAACAAGACCTTCAATAAAACAGACATTGTTTACCTGGCCGTTTATTTCATAAGGTTTGTCAGGCTTCATAAACGGCGTATCCATACGATGAAGTATTTTCCGAGGATCGTTTTTATCAAAAAGAGCCTGCCCGGCGGCATAGGTGCCTTCCGGAAGGGCTGTATCTCCTTTCGAATGAACATTGCGGCTATTATATAAAAGAAGTATACCGCTATCGGTAACCATTGCAGGTGGACCGGGTTCAACAAGATCGCTGTCGAATTTGCCGGGTCTTGGAGGGAGGAACGATACCGACCCGCTTTGCAATACTACCTGTATCCTCCAGGTTTTAAGATCGTCGGATTCTGCAAGGAAAATATGGGTATCACCCCAATACATCCAGTACTTTCCATTGATCCTGGTTGCAACAGGTGTGCCCTTTTTATAGGTGCTGACGATTGAGCCGGATTTACTCCAATCCGCATCGATCTTATTAGCAAAAAGCTTTCCCCCGCCGGAAACAAAAGCCAGCCCGTGTTTTTCCCAATGATAAAGATCTTTGGATGAAGCCACCATTAATCTTGCATTGTCACCATCATATGCCGTGTATGTCATGAAATAGGTCCCGTTTTCATCCTCGACTACTCTCGGATCTTCACAACCGCCTTCCCATTCATATTTTTTCGTCCAATCGTTATCCGGATATAAAACCGGGACTGGAAGCCTGGTGAAATGTAAACCGTCGGTGCTCCAGGCCATGCCGATCCTGGAAGTACCGGCAAATTTTCCAACCTTGTCCTCGGCGCGGTACAAAAGGAAAATGGTATCGTTTCGTACAACGGCTGCAGGGTTGAATACATCCTTGGCTTCCCATTTTACATTACCAATAATGGGGCAATTGAAAGTTGTGGTGGAATCAGGCGTCAAAATAGGATTGACCTCGTCTGCTTTCACAAAGTTTTGCAATGTCCAATCCCGATCGTTTGCCGTTTCTTTTTTTGAAGAAGGACTTTTGCATCCGGCAAAAATTGAGGCAATGAGGATGAACAAGAGTAAACGCATAAAACAGGAATTCCTTTAGAGAAAGTTTAGCCACGGATACACGGATCAAAAGATCTTTAGTTACAGATGCAAATTATGTTTATTTCTATCCGTGTATCCCTGGCAATTCTTTATATCGTCTATCCGTGGCAATCTTCGCCCTTAAACCATTAAACCCTTCAACCATTAAACCTTTAAAACTTTAAACCGCTAATCCGTGTATCCCTGGCAATCTTCCGCTTTAAACCTTTCAACCTTTAAACCTTTCAACCTTTCAACTGTTAATCCGTGGCAATAACTACAAATCATCATATTCATACAACGGATCAATATGGGTGCCGGCATTCATTTCACAAACCGGTTTTATCAGTCCGTCCTTTAATCCATAC